>NZ_JYNS01000073.1 GCF_000934725.1 Methyloterricola oryzae | reverse complement strand
CCCCAGGGCATGACCGTCACCGCCACGCCCTATACCGCGCCTGCCGCCCTCGGCGCCTCCGTCGACGTCGACATCGCCAACCAGGGCCTGCTCTACGGCACCTACACCAAGACCAACGGCAGCGTCTCAGGGCGCGCGGTGCCCCTCACCCTCTACAACAACTATGTGCGCTGGATCTGGGTCTATGTGCAATACCTGAAGGCCGACGGCACCAACCTCTCGCTGAACACCAGCCCCACCTGGCCCGACACCCACTACTGCCAGTCCGTCGGGCTGTTGCCGCAGATCTTCACCTTGCTCGGCGTGCCCCTGTGGGACACCAACACCATTAACGTCACCCTCAACTTCCCGGCCGAGGCCACCTCGGCGCGCCTGCTGTTCTGCGGCCTGGGCAACGACGCCGTGGCCGGCGGCTGGCGCCAGTATTTCCCGGCCGACGCCTACCCCGACCACATCGCACCCCAGGACGAGGTCCTGTTCGCCTCGATCACCACCGGGATCCTCACCATCGGACTCGCCGCCTTCGCGTTGCTGACCGATATGAATCTTGCGGCCACCTGGAAAGCCACCAGGGAATATTTCCCCGATTACATAGACGCAGAGACGTATGACGCCATTCTCGCCTCAAACACGGCACTTACCTCTTACGAGGCGTTCGCCGCAACGGTGGCGGCGGGTGGCGCCACCTACGAGGACATCACCACCAACGGAGCAGGCAACGCGCAGAACATGTGGGGCCTCCTGGCCAGCCTGGGGTCGCTGATCCCAAAAGTCTTCTTTGGGCCCAAAGCCTACTCGGTACTTTTTGAAAAGCTGGCGGTGACAATCTTTGAAAACGAGACCGCGGCGAGGATCATGGGCGCGATACCGCTGGTGGGACAGGTTTTTGAAGTCTTGCAAGCCGTGGGCGACGCCGCGACCCTGGCGGAAGCCATCGGCGAGACGGCGTCGTCGCCCTGGATCATCGAAAACACCATCAGCCTCACCTACGCGGTCAGCGTCACCGTCTCCCGCGACCCCGACGCCGCCAC
>NZ_JYNS01000072.1 GCF_000934725.1 Methyloterricola oryzae | reverse complement strand
ATGCTCACCGAGGGCACCACGACTTCGTACTTGTCGCTGCCGTATTCCTTGAGGGTCAGGTAGGCCTCGTTCTCCCAGGTAATCAGCACGTCGCCGATCTCGCGCTCGGCGAAGGAGACGGTGGAACCGCGGGCGCCGGTGTCCAGCACCGCGGTGTTCTTGTACAGCTTCTTGACGAAGTCCTTGGCGGCATCCTCGCTTCCCAGCTTCTTCAGGGCATAGCCCCAGGCCGCCAGGTAGTTCCAGCGGGCGCCGCCGGAGGTCTTGGGGTTGGGCGTGACGATGGCGACGCCGGGCTTGACCAGATCGTCCCAGTCCTTGATGTGCAGGGGGTTGCCCTGACGCACCAGGAACACCATGGTGGAGGTGTAGGGCGCGCTGTTGTGGGGTAAGCGGGTCTGCCAGTTCTCGGGGATGAGCTTGCCCTTCTGGTAGAGCTGGTCCACGTCATAGGCCAGGGCCAGGGTCACCACGTCGGCATCCAGGCCGTCGATCACCGCCCGCGCCTGCTTGCCGCTGCCGCCATGGGACTGCTGTATCTCGACGCTTTCGCCGGTCTTTTCCTTCCAATGCTTGGCAAACAAGCTGTTGTATTCCTGGTAGAACTCGCGCGTGGGGTCATAGGAGACATTGAGCAAGGTGGCCGCCTGGGCCAGTTCGCCGTGCAGCAGGGAAATCCCCAGCCCGAACAGAACGGCGGCATAGAGCGTTCGCAGGATGTCTTTGAGGGTGTAGGTGTTCATAGGCTTGTCTCAAGGGTTTGTGAGTCGGATCAAAAGGCCAGCTGGACCCGGGTGGAGAACACTTTCTCGGTCTCCAGGTCGCGCACGCCGGTGCCCAGCTTGCCGCTGGCGGTGGTGAAGCCGGCGCCGCCGTCGTAGCTGGTCTGGGAGTAGTCGGCCATCAGCTTGACGTTGGGGTTGAGCCACCAGTTGGCGCCCAGGGCCCAGGTGGTGGCCGCAGACACCGAGCTGCGCGGGTCGGCGAAGGCGTACTTGGGGCTGGACGCGCTGCCGATGTTCTCGAACACGCCGTTGTCAAAATCGATGTACGACCAGCGCGCGGCGATCTGGAA
>NZ_JYNS01000071.1 GCF_000934725.1 Methyloterricola oryzae | reverse complement strand
TTTCTCCAAACTGGCCTGGGCGAGTCTTGGGCTGCCATCACTGTTGAGACTGAATCCCAGAAATTTTCCATGCCAGGGACGGCCTGTTCCACTTTTGTTTGGATTGACTCTCAACTTCAAGTGCTTGGCTATCCATTCCGTCAGGCTGGCCAGTATTCGCTGGCCGCTTCTTTCGCTTTTGACGAATATCACCACATCGTCGGCATAGCGGCAGAAGCTTAAACCTCGGCTTTCCAATTCTTTGTCCAGTTCATCCAGGTAGATATTGGCCAGCAGTGGGCTGAGCGGACCGCCTTGCGGCATGCCTTGGCTTCGCTTGATGCTCTGGCCATCTCTTTCCATGGGCGCTCTCAGGTAGTTACCGATCAGTTTCAAGACGCGCTTGTCTCTTACCTTACGGCCGATTTTCGCCATCAGTATGTCGTGATTGACTTCGTCAAAGAACGCACTGATGTCTATATCGACTACCCACGTTTTACCTTCCGCCACATAGCGACTGGCCGCTCTGACCGCGTCATGCGCACTCCTTTGCGGCCTATACCCGTAGCTATGGTCACTGAATTCCGCTTCGAAAATCGGACTCAGAACTTGGCTTACCGCTTGTTGGATCACTCTGTCTTGGACATTCGGTATGCCTAGAATTCGTTCTCCTCCTTGTGGCTTGGGTATCGCTATGCCTCGAATCGCTCCGGGTTGATAGGTCGTCGATCTGAGTTTCTCTGCGACTACCGGCCAGTGTTTTCTGGCGTGTGCCGCAAAGTCTTCGACCTTCATCCCATCCACGCCTGCCGATCCTTGGTTGGCCTTGACCCGTTTGTAGGCTTCTTGCAGGTTGTCCCGATTCAGGACTCTTTCCATCACATCTTCATTCAGCACCTTCTATTTCTCCTTCGCCCAGGTCTCGACTCGTATTCCGCTACCTCGCTACCGACGAGAATCCACCCGCCTCACTCGGTCACCAGTCCGGGTAGCTGCCGCAGTTGCAACGCCCGCCTGTTTCGGAATACTGCTCGCCGCTTCCTGGAGTTGTTTCAACGGTCTGTCTTTTGGTTCTTCGGCCCTTTACTCCAGCCTGTTTCCGGGCCTTCTTCGCTACTACGGCCTCTGCTGACTTCTCCCAAACTCTCATTCGGGAGATCTCCCCGGGTAAGGCGCTAAAACTTTCCGCCCGTGCCGCCAAGCTCTACCTGATGCGTCTTTCGGTAACGGTTGGATTTCGTGTTCCCTAGCACACTCATCGCCCGCACCCGGCCTCTCTGCTTGTTCGTGTTCCTACGGTCGTGCGTTTGCTACACGCTTCTTTCAGGTTGGCCTCGCGGCTTCCCCCTTGCGTTTCGCTACGGTTGTCGTTACTACTTCCGGTTATCTCCTTTCAGATAACAAGTTTTAGCCCATGCCGGGCACACTAGG
>NZ_JYNS01000070.1 GCF_000934725.1 Methyloterricola oryzae | reverse complement strand
AGCGGCACCCTGCTCAACAGCAACAGCCCCGGCACCAACGTGCCCCACCTCGCCGTCGACTACTGGCGCAGCATCTATGCCGCCAACTACACCCCGCTGCTCGACACCGCCACCGGCCAGCCCCGCATCGACCCCACTCTCGGCGTCGCCGAACCTTCACTCAGCCGCTTCGATCCGCTATGAACGGTATCCATCAGGCTTCATCAAGAACCCGAATGGCGCAGCACCGGCCTCGGCAGGACACCCGGATGGCATGGGCTCGATGCGCCATCCTGGGACTCCTGAGTGTGCTTACCAGCATCGACGCATCGGCCTACCAATGCATACACGCCGCGACCCCACCTGCACCGCCGACCAATGGTGTCGTGTTGTGGTTTCCAGTGCCGGACGGAAACAGCTCTCCCAACACTCTGCTGCTGACGCTCCCAGCTGACAGTGTGTATACGGTATCTTTTTCTGACGAATGCGTGGGGGCAGAGTTCGCGCCGCGCTCTATCAGTGTCGCGCCCGGCGTGGCGTTGGCCTATTTCGGGTCAGATACCGAGACCGGCGTCGCAGATTCATTGGTCCTTCCGTGGGGGGCGGTGAATGCGCAGAGCAGCAACGGCTCTCCGCTTCTTGTATTTGAGGGCCGCGTGGGCACCATGGGGCGGTACCAATTCTGGGGCGGGCTGACCAGCATCCGTCTCATGGACACGTCCACCATGCTCCAGCAGTATTTATCCTGCCGCAGTTGCGTGTTTTCTCCTAATTTCAACGTCATCTTGCCCAGCGACGTACCCCCGCAGGTCATCGACTACCTCGGTGATCTCACCAATGCCAAGATGCCCAAGGCCAAAGTCGTAAATATCAGCGATGTCGGCTTCAAATTTGACGGAGCCGATCTCAGCGGGGCAACCCTTGCAGGCATATTCGATAACAGCTCGTTTTCGAATGTCACCGTCGACGGCACCACCTTTGGTGCGGACTTCATCGGCGCCACGTTTTCTGAGATCCTTTACAAAACCACTCCACCGACTTTCGAGGGGTACCTCGGAGGAACAGGTGATCAGTGCACACAGTTCAAAAACAGCAATTTGATCGGTGCTTCCTTTGACACCCTAATATGGGAACCTGGGCTTCCTTGTTCTGAGCCTTGGTTCCCCGGAAGCCAGCTTGATTTGAAGGCCGTTGGACAGTTGCTGCTTGCATCCAAAGGCTATCCCAATCCGCAGGCTCCAAACGGTGGCCCCATAAACTGGACCGGCGCACAGGTGATCGCCACCGCCGCCGATCGCAAGGCGCTGGCCGGCATCGACCTGACAGGTGTTAATATCGGGGGTCTTAGCCTTCAGGGCGAAGCCGTCGATCTCACCGGCATCCACCTTGATGGCGCCACCCTGAGCGGGGTCGATCTGTCCCTGGCCACGCTGACCAATGCCAGTCTCACCAA
>NZ_JYNS01000069.1 GCF_000934725.1 Methyloterricola oryzae | reverse complement strand
GATTGTGTTGAAAAAGGCCTGCCGATAAGGCCCGACTGGTAAAATACAGCCACATCCAAAGCGGAGCCGGAACGTCATGATGGGGCAGCAGGTATGGGCTCAGGAACAGCTGTTTTATTCCTTCAGCCTTGAGGATCATGTTCCGGCGAACCATCTGTTGCGCGGCATCGACCGCTTTCTCGATCTCGGCAGTCTGCGCCGGCATCTGGCCGAGTTCTACAGCCACACGGGGCGTCCCTCGATCGATCCCGAGCTGATGATCCGTATGCTGGTCGTCGGCTACTGCTTCGGGGTCCGCTCCGAACGCCGGCTGTGCGAGGAAGTCCACCTGAACCTGGCCTACCGCTGGTTCTGCCGCTTGGGATTGCAGGATCCCGTTCCGGACCACTCCACCTTTTCCAAGAACCGCCACGGCCGCTTTCGCGAAAGTGGCGTCTTCCGGCACGTGTTCGAGACCGTGCTGCGGCGCTGCATGGCGGAAGGGCTAGTCAAGGGCGAAGGCTTCGCCACCGACGCCAGCATCATCAAGGCCGATGCCCAGCGGCAACGGCGAGTGTCGGGTGAAGATATCGACTGGGGCGATCTCGAGCAGGCCGCGCGGCCGGTGCGTGAGTATCTGGCTGCCCTGGAGGAGGTCAATACACCTGCCGATCTGCCGAAGGTGTTGTCGCCCACGGACCCGCCGGCGAGTTGGACCGGTGCGGCCGGCGGGGCTCCGTTCTTTGCTTACTCAACCAATTATCTGGTCGATCTGGAGGCGGGGATCATCGTCGATGTCGAGGCCTCTTCGGTCAACAAGACCGCGGAGGTGGAGGCCACGCGCACGATGATTGATCGGGTGGAAGGACAATTCGGTTTGAAGCCAGAGCGCCTGGTTGGCGACACCAACTACGGCTCGGCCGCCATGCTTGCCTGGCTGGTCGACGAGAAACAGATTGCCCCACACGTGCCGGTATGGGACAAGTCCGAGCGCCAGGACGGCACCTTCTCGCGCAGCGATTTCGAGTGGCGCGAGCAAGAAAACGAATACCGCTGTCCCGCCGGCAAACCGCTGCGCAGTGAATGGCGGCTGTACCAGCGTCCGCGCACGCACATCACCCAGGCCGACACCATCATATACCGCTCCAGACAGCGGGACTGCGCGGGGTGTCCGTTGAAGGCGCGTTGCTGCCCGAACACTTCATTCCGCAAGATCGTCCGCAGCATCCATGAGAAGGCGCGCGAGGTGGCCCGGACCATCGCCGCGACCAGCGCTTATCGGCAATCGATGAAAGATCGCAAGAAGGTGGAAATGCTGTTCGCCCATCTCAAGCGCATCCTCAGGCTCGACAAGCTGCGTCTGCGTGGCTTCAGCGGCGCCCGGGACGAGTTCCTACTGGCGGCGACTGCCCAGAATTTGCGAAGAATGGCGAAATGGCTGATGCCAATGGCGCCAAAAGCCACCGAAGTACCCGCATAACGGCGGGACAGCCCGTCTCAACCCGCGAAAACCGATCGCCGTCCGTCAAAATGATTTTCTAATCGGTCAATCGGTATTCGCGACCCACGATTGGAAAGGCTGTTTTTCAACACAATC
>NZ_JYNS01000068.1 GCF_000934725.1 Methyloterricola oryzae | reverse complement strand
ATCCTGGCGCCGATGGGCGCTGCACAGGCGCAAGGGAAATCCGGAGCGCACATCGCTGCTCAGGACGCACAGACCCCCACGACCAAGAATCTCTCCGCACGGGGCAGCATCGCGATGGTGCCAGGATCTGTGACGCAGACCCGCAATCTCTCCGCTCGTGGCAGTATTGCCCAGGTGGTGCCGGCTCCAAAAACCGCGGGCCTCTAAGTTCCTACCCTCAGAATCAAGCGCTAGGCCAATACGCCGTCGGCCGAACGCTTTTGGGCAAAGTGGGTATAGGTCACGAATCCGATCAACACGGCGGCGAGGATCACCGACGAACCTATGGTGCCAAAACCCAAGCCACCATGGTCACTGGGCTTGGTAAGCAAGTCCCCAAAGGTCGCGCCGAAAGGACGCGTCAGGACGAAGGCAATCCAGAACAGCATGACGCGGTTGAGCCGGGTGACCCAGGACAAGAGGGCCACAAGTGCAATTAGGCTACCTATCAATAGGGCCCCGCCCAGAAAGCCTAATCCGGAGTCGTCCGCCAAAAAATCCCCCAGAGCGGTGCCCAGGGTATTGGAAAAGAGGATGGCGACCCAGTAGAACAGCTCCGCCCTGGTTGTCCGGATATTGCTGACGGACAGGGATTTTTCACTGTAGCTCCAGATAGCCAAGGTCAAGGCAAGACAACTCAGCAGGATGAGTGAGCCCAAGGCATAGCCCAAACCCAGAGTGCGATCCATGTAATCCGACAGGGTCGTCCCTGCCGTGCTGGTGGTCAGAATGACCGACCAGTAGAGCACCGGATGAAAAACCTTGCTGGCAAGCTGCATCACCAGCGACAGCAGAAACAGGCTCAGCAGGATGACCGAGCTGATGGCATAACCGACGTTCAGGGTCATCGACAACAGATCGCCGGCGGTCTCTCCCAAGGTCGTGGCACAAATCTTCATGATCCAGAATGACAGGGTGACCGCAGCAACTTTACTCATGCGTCTCTATTCTCCAAGCAAGTATCAATGAACCGACCAGCGCTCCATGGGGAGAATCAGAATCGGGGTTGAAGCCAGACACATTCCCAGTGCACCGAAACCATCAAGCCTGAGTGCCATGCCGTGGGCGCTGCATCCGCCCGGGCGGATTCGGTGCGCAAATTGGGCTCCACGTTGCCAGCAACCGCAAGATCGCTTTGCCAGGCTAGGCGGCCACAGTCTCCTCCGCACGCACTGCGTTCTCTCGAGCGCTAACTGCCCCGGCCTGCTCTTCAGACTTCCCCTTGGTGCGCGACCTTGAAGCCGCTAGCGGCCAAGCCCGGCAACTCGGCTGCGTTGATCGCGTTTTCGGGTCCCAGCAGGCTGTGGCGTCATCATTATAGGAGGTCGCCTGGGTCTTGCCGCTTTCATGAGCGCCAGAGGGGATATGGGTGCGCCATCACTTTTGGGGTACGCAACCATACGGATAGAACTCTGGGGCTGATGACCTATGTTTTGAATGTAATCGATCAGCTCAATCCCAAAGCCAAACCTGCCGTAAGACAGGGGCAGAAAGTCGCGGGTCCTCACTCAAAGGAAAGCC
>NZ_JYNS01000067.1 GCF_000934725.1 Methyloterricola oryzae | reverse complement strand
CTAGGAGCCTGTCGGACAATAAAATTGGCGGCCTAAATTTTTTGGAGCGAGCCTTTCATGGGCAGTTAAATCGGCATTCAAAACGAGTAACGAGTTGGTTTCTGGTGAGAATCCACCTGGCTTTGCCGTCGTTCAGTATCCATCGCTGGGATTTGTGTTGGTTCTCTGGTTTATCCCGTCGCCAACACATGCATCCGTTTCAAATTGTAGGCCATGGCCACCAACTTCCATTCGCCAGAGGTCGCTTGCAGGCCTCGTAACGAGAACTGTCGAAAGCCCATGATCTGTTTGATGATCCCAAACACGGGCTCGACAGTGCATTTGCGCTTACCGTACTGCGCGCGGCCTTGCTTAGTTTTCAGGGCGTGGGCCATGTTGACCACGGGATCATCGCTGTTGGGTTTGGGGGCATCCGCCGCGAGGCGTTCTTCTAAAGGCAAATGGTGCGCGTCACGACCCAGGGCGATCAGAGGGGTGATGCGGCGGTCATCGCAGGCTTTGACGTTGCCTTGGCTGAAGTAGCCGTTATCGGCCAGCAGGGTGTCGGGTTTGCCGAAACCGCTTTCCAGTTTAACCAGTTCGTCCAGCATCGGTTCGACCTGCTGTTTGTCGTTGGTGTCCTGCGTGAGCGTGGCCGCGACGATGAGCAGGCTGTCCACATCGACCGCCGCCTGACCATTGTAGGCCTGCACGAAGCCTTCGTGACTGGGCATGATACGGGATTCTGCGTCGGTCAGATTGATTTGATCCTTGGCTTTTGGCCCCGTTTCCGGGGCTTTGGGTTCTTTGCCGCGCGGTTTTCGTCCCGCTTTGCGCTGGGCTTCACGGCGAGCCACTTTGTCGGCATACTCCTGTTGGGCTTGTTGATCGCGTTGGGCGACACGCTCGGCAATCTTGGCTTTGGCATCGGCCAAGGCTTGCAGGCGTTGTTCGCGGCGAGCGATTTCAGCCGGTAAGTCGTACTCGTCGCAGGCTTCTTGTTGATCGGTTTCGGCGGCCTTGGCGAGCAAGGCCTGCACTTCCTCGCGCAGTTGGGCTTCCAACTTTTCGATATGACCGTGGGACAGGGCTTTGTGTTTGGAGGCGTTCGCCTTGATTTTGGTGCCATCCAGCGAAATCTGTCCTAGTTTGACCAGTTTCATGGCCTGTGCGATGGCCAGAACCTGCACGAATAAATCTTCCAGTTCCACCAGGAACGTTTTGCGGAAGTGGGCCAAGGTGTCGTGATCGGGATGCAGGTTGGCGGCGATAAAGCGGAAGGCTACCGAATCGTACGTTGCCCGTTCGATCTTGCGACTGGAAAAGGTGCCTGTGGCATAGCCGTATACCAGCAACGCCAGCAACAAAGCCGGATGATAGGCTTTGGAACCGCTGCGTGAATAGCGACGGGTCAGCTTCGACAAATCCAGTTGATCGATGACTTCAACGATGTACCGAGCCAAGTGGTCTTCGGGCAACCATTCGTCCACCGACGGGGGCAGCAGGTATTGTTGATGGCGGTCGTATTGGATGAAACGGGTCATGGGTCTTCTTGAATTGGGTGTCGGCGTAGGCCGCTATTTTACCAAATTCCTGGCTTTAGCACTGGG
>NZ_JYNS01000066.1 GCF_000934725.1 Methyloterricola oryzae | reverse complement strand
GTGTGGAACCAGAAAGTCGGTCAGTTGAATCTGATCTGACAACCCAGCGCACCCAAAACGGGTAACTGTCAGATCAGGTCGCGACTTCTACAGTTCATCTGTCGGCCACTGGGGCGCAAGCCTTCCCGTTTGATCGTTTCCGATTTGTTTGTGGTGTTCAGTGGCGGCGTGTTCTGCCCCGTAGTCGACCTTTTCGCGCATCAACTGCGCAAAGATCTCGCAGGCTCGATCATGAAATGAGCTGACAGGACCACAACTCGCCTCGTGAATGGTTATTGTCACGACGGACTTTCTTGTCCAACTGGTCGCGTAATGCCGGGATAGCTTCGCCCCAATAAGGAAGATCAGCGACGGCACCGTGGCCCCAACCGAACAGACCATGGACGAATACGATGTGCTTAGCTCTCATAGTTCCCTCCAAAGACGGTCACATTCACCAAGGCAGCCGAACACCGACTGCCGAGGGAGAGTGCAACAGATCGTCGACTTCCTGGAAAGCCCGCTATTGCCGATCGACCCCAAACGGAGCGGATTGAAGTCGGGTCGAGGCCATTGTCTCGAACAGTCGAGTTAACCCACATGGCTGCAGGGGGCACCCTCTCGATTTCAAGTATCCCAATCCTTATTGACGCGGGGATTAGCGGAGAAGCAGCTGGATCTCCTCCAGAACCAGCCTCCGAGGGAGATCCTGCGCGAGATCGTGCCGGCCGATTAAGTAGGCACACAGATGGTGAAGTTGCACCTTTCCTGCAGTACTGCACTCAATGCGAGAAAAAGCCAGACCTATCGTAAGTTAGCACCGAAAGTCGCGGATCCTCGTAAAGGTGAGAGTCTTCAGGCAAGACTATGGGCGCACGTCGCCTCCTTCCAAGTTTAAAACGCGTGAAGACGAGCTGCGCGACAGTTGGCAGCTGTCGTGTGCCTATGGAGAATCCGAAACAGGTTGCCGATGTGAGCATGAGTCGACAAGAGCCTTTGGGCTTGCTTCGGTGATTTGAAGCCGCGCATCTGCCGCTCCTTTTGTCGGGTCGGTTGATGCGACAATTCAGTCCGATTGTTGAGGCCCTTGTGATGTCGGTGTTCAATGACCGGTATGATGTCGCGCTTGGCCGCCCCGTAGCTCTTGAGCTTGTCGGTCACGAGGACTCGGGGGACGTAGCACAGTCCCTTGAGCAGTTTGCGGAAGAAGCGCTTGGCAGCTTTCCGATCCTGACGGGACTGCAGCAGAATATCGAGCGTGTAGCCATCCTGATCCACGGCCCGCCAAAGATAGTGGTGCTTGCCGTTCTTGGTCAGGACGACTTCGTCCAGGTGCCACTTGTCCCCGCGGTGTGGCTGCCGGCGAAGAAGAGCATTGGCATAGGTCTGGCCGAACTTGAGCGTCCAATGGCGGACGGATTCATGGCTGACAATGATCCCGCGATACGCCAGGATTTCTTCCACGTCCCGGAAGCTCAGCGTAAACCGGAAGTACAACCATACGGCGTGGCTGACGATTTCAACTGGATACCGGCAGCCGAAGTAAATTGTAGAAGTTCAGACTTGATTTGACAGAGTTCCTTGCCGCGAGGTGGGGTTACCCGTTTTGATAGAGGTGCGAAGCTTCATCGAAACGGCGCGTG
>NZ_JYNS01000065.1 GCF_000934725.1 Methyloterricola oryzae | reverse complement strand
TCAAGGTGGCGCCGGTGAAATCGAAGCCGCCGCTCTGGGTGGGGTCGCTGGCGAGGACGGCGTTGGTAAAGTCGATGTTGGAGAGGTCGGTGGCGCTGTTGAAGGCCTGCCCGTTGCCATAGAGGTGGGCGCCGCGGAAGACCGCGTTGGTGGCGGTGGCGCCGCTGAAATCGCTGTTGGGACCCATAGCGCCATTGAAAGCCGCCCCGGAGAGGTCAGCGCCGACGAACTTGGCGCCGCTGAGGGTGGCGTTCACGAAATCGGCGCCCTGGAGATTGGTCTGCTGTCCGGAGAAGTTTGCAGCGGATAGTGTGCTGGTGCCCGAGAGGTCGGCTCCGGTGAAAGATGCGCCGGGTGCCGTTATGTTGGTTAGCAGGGCGCCAGCCAGGCGCGCCAGGGAAAGGTTGGTTTTTCCTAAATTGGCGCCGTCGAGCTTTGTCCCTGTCAAGTCAAGTGCCTCGCCCAGGAAAGCAATCCCGCTCAGGTTGATGCCACTCAAGGCGGCACCCGCCAACAGGTGGCGGTCGGCATGTGTTGCGACTACAGCAGCCCCTGTCCAGTCAATCACCCTGACGTTTGAGGTAACAATGAGTTGGACAAGCAATTGGAGTGGGATCTGACTGCCAGGAAATGACGGGCGTGAGCATTGGAAAGTGTCCGACCACGTAACGCCCGTAAAGGAGGATCGCCGGAGGTCGGTGTTGACAAAAGTTGTGCAGCTGAATCCGCCAAAGGCCGCTCCGTCAAATGTGGGAGGATTATCGAATTTCAGTGCTGTGAATGTGGCCTCCTGCATTTGCGCACCATCGAAGTGCGTTCCGCTGACTGTGGCCTGCTGAAAGCTGGCGCCCCTTAGGTTCGCACCGCGCAAAGAGGCGCCGCTGAGATCGGAGCCGTCGAAATGGTACGAACCACCTTGGCCGGATAAGGTCGCCCCGTTGAGTTTGGCATTGGTCACATCGCCAGCGTAGCTGGTATAGGGGCTGGATGGGTTAAATAATAAGGGAAGCACCACCGATGCGTTGGACAGGTCGCAATGGCGGCAGGTGGATGAGTTACCGAGCAAGGTGGCGGCATCGATGACCTCCACTTTCGTGACTGTAAAAAAGCCGTTCGGGTCATTGACGGTAAAGTCGGGTATGGGGTCATTTTGGGTAACGTTGACGGCGCCCCAAGGGTTTATCTTGCCGTCGGCGCCTGTCAGCTGCAGCGCCACGCCCGGGGCAACCGTAATGACGTGCGGCGTATTGATCGTGGTGAAGGCGCAGTTGGTATCGGTTACAGGCTGGCCCTCGACAATGATCACGGTGTTTGGGCCGGTGCTGCCGTCCGGAGGAGACCACAACACCGCGCCGCGATCGGGCGGCGGCGGCGGGGTAGCCGATTGAATGCACTCGGTCCCCGCGGCATAGGCGGAGGGTGGCAAATGGGCGGCAACGATCGTTGCCGCCATGATGAAAGCGAGGGAGTGGGTTAGCGATTTCATAGCGGATCGAAGCGGCTGAGCGAGGGTTCTGCGACACCGAGTGCGGGGTCGATGCGGGGCTGGCCGGTGGCGGTATCGAGCAGGGGGGTGTAGTTGGCGGCATAGATGCTGCGCCAGTAGTCGACGGCGAGGTGTGGCACGTTGGTGCCGGGGCTGTTGCTGTTGAGCAGGGTGCCGCTGGGGGTATAGACGTCGATGCGGTACTGGGCGGGCTGTGAGCCATCGCCGGT
>NZ_JYNS01000064.1 GCF_000934725.1 Methyloterricola oryzae | reverse complement strand
CGCATCGCTGGCAGCTTGAAACCACTCCCGCTTAGTTCCTCCAAGCGCGATCCGATTCCGGATTGCGTCAACATGGGATCGCCACGCGCTTACGGTCGAGCGCTCTTGGAGCAGGTCCTTCCGGTATGGCAAGCGTGTCAGGCGAAAACTCTCGCCCTTATGGGCCAAGACACGGTCGATCGGCTCGATGAGGCGGCGCGGCGCTTGGTGGCTCAGGCCCCGTAATTTTTGGGTCATTTTAATTGTATATACATATCTGGGAGGTCGCCCATGAAACTCGAGGAACATCCCACGGTTCGTCAGATTCGATCGCGACCGGTGGCCGTGCCGGCCAGTGAGCTTCCATATCTAGACGCGGAAGGGTTACGTCAGCAGGCTCTTGCAGTCGGCGCGGATGATGTCGGCTTTGTTGAGATCGGGCGGTCGGCGTTGGACGACCAACGTGCTGATATCCTGCGGCACGTTCCGTATACGCGGACCCTCATCAGCTATGTGGTGCGCATGAACCGGGAAGCGATCCGCACTCCGGCAAGGTCCGTCGCCAATCTGGAATTTCATCATGCGGGCGATGAGGTCAATGAGGTCGGTCGCCGCTTGGTGCGTGTTCTGGAAGAACAGGGCATTCGGGCCGTGAATCCCAGCATGGGCTTTCCCATGGAGATGGATCAGTTCCCCGGGAAGCTCTGGGTCGTCTCGCATAAACCGGTCGCCGAGGCGGCCGGCCTGGGACGTATGGGAATACACCGAAGTGTGATCCACCCCCGCTTTGGGAGTTTCGTCTTGCTGGGGACCGTCTTGATGGAGGCCGAGGTCTCGGCGTATTCCCAGCCCATCGACTACAACCCCTGCCTGGAATGCAAACTCTGCATCGCCGCCTGTCCGGTGGGAGCCTTATCGAACGATGGCCACTTCAATTTCTCCACCTGTTACACCCACAACTACCGGGAGTTTATGGGCGGTTTTACCGATTGGGTGGAACAGGTGGCGGAAAGCCGCGGAAGGCTGGACTACCGCCAACGGGTGAGCGATGCCGAGTCGGCCTCGATGTGGCAGAGCCTGGCATTCGGCGCCAATTACAAGGCCGCGTATTGCTTGGCGGTCTGCCCGGCGGGTGAGGCAGTGATCGGACCGTACTTGGCGGACCGCAAGGCCCACGTCAAGGCGTACGTCGACCCGCTCCAGAAAAAGGTTGAGGCCTTGTACGTGCTGGCCGGCTCCGATGCGGAGATTCATGCCCGGAAGCGCTTTCCCCACAAACGCCAGGTACGAGTCCGCAACAGTCTCCGACCGCGAACGGTGGAGCAATTCATTCAAGGGCTGCCGCTGTTGTTTCAGCGCGCACCGGCAGCCGAGCTTGACGCGACCTACCACTTCGCCCTGACCGGCCCTGAGACCCAGAGTTTCACCGTGGTCATTCGGGATCAGACCGTTCGTGTCACGCCCGGACACACTGGGCAGGCAAATCTTGCCGTGATGGCCGACTCGCAGACCTGGCTGGGATTTCTGGCCGGCGAGCGGAGTCTCTCCTGGGCGCTACTTCGGAGGCGCATCCGCCTCAACGGCTCACCCCGCTGGCTGATCCGCTTCGGACGCTGCTTTCCGAGTTGATGAAAAACAAGGGAGCCCCGTTCAAGCAAGTTTCGCAACGGGATGTGCCGGGTTGAAAAGCCGAAATGAACCGATTGTCAGACGGATGAGGAGACAGACGCATCAGATATCCTGGGGCAACTCCACCCCAGATGACCGTCATTCGGACTCATTGCAGCTTTTTTGGACTATTCGGTCATTGCCGACATTCAGCGTGAACAATACCATGCGCTTAGGGAAGCGCCGATTAATGGGAGTTTTTGACGTGCTTGGGCCGACTGCGCTCGGTTTGGTTCGTGGTCAGGCGTAAATTGGTCCGAAAGAGCG
>NZ_JYNS01000063.1 GCF_000934725.1 Methyloterricola oryzae | reverse complement strand
AAAACGCTCTTTCGGACCAATTTACGCCTGACCACGAACCAAACCGAGCGCAGTCGGCCCAAGCACGTCAAAAACTCCCATTAATCGGCGCTTCCTTAAGGGAAATAGCTGCGGAAATCATGTTGTAGGCGATATTGCAGGATGGCGAAAGCGAAATGGATGAGCTTGCGCATAGCGGCACATACGATGGCCTTACCGTTCTTGCCGTGAGCTCTTAGACGCTCACAGAAGGTGCGGATGACGGGGTTGTACTGCCGGGCGGTGGATGCTGGCATATAGAGCACTTTGCGTAAGGCAGGGTCACCTGTTTTGGCAATTCGGGTTTTCCCGACCCATTTACCGGACTCTTGAATTTTGGGTGCTAAGCCAGCGTAGGCGACGGCTTGCTTGGCGTTGGCGAAGCCATAATGTGCGCTGAGTACTGTCAGCAGATGAGCCGAGACGGCTCGCCCGATGCCGGGGATAGACTCGGGTAGCTCGCGGCGTTGCTTCAGATCGGGATCGTGGTTGATGTGATGTTTGAGGCGTTCGCGGGAGAGGCTCAGTTCCTTTTCCAGGTTGTCCAAGACGGCCTGGAGCGAGTCGACGATGGCCGCACCGGGCATTTGGTTCGGCGACCCGAAGCCGGAAATTACGGGCGCGTGACTGTCCGCGACCTGGGTTGAGCATTCTGGGCATGGACGCCTCGCTGGTTGAATGGCGGGCCACGATTGGCCACATGGCCGAGACCTATTCCTGCACCGACCCCAACCCGCCCTGCTCAAGCTGCGTCAGTTCGGCGAGCTGCTGGCGCAAGAACTGACGGCCAGCTTTGGGCTGCGTGACGTCGGGACCTCCGAGTCCCAACTGGATCTGCTCAAGCGCCTTGACCAGGCCGGCGCATTGACCGTCGACATCAAGCAGCTGTTCCACAAGCTGCGCAAGGCCGGCAACGCGGCCAGCCATGGAGGCCTGGACGACCACCGCACCGCCCTCGAGAACCTCAAGTTGCCCGCCAGTTGAGCCTTTGGTTCTATCGGACTTTCCGGGACCCCGATTTTTCCTCTGGCCCCTTCATACCGCCCAAGGCGCCACCCGACCCGACCTTGGGTCTGACTCAGGAGATCGCCGGCCTCCAGGCGCAGCTGAAGGCTTTCCAGAACCAGATGGCTTGCGATGCAGGCCGAAGCCGGCACGGCCCAGGACATGGCCCTCAAGGCCCAGGAAGAGGCCAAAGTGTGGGAAAGTCTCGCCAGCGAAGCGGCCCAGTCCAAGGAGCAGCTGCAGGCCTCCCTGGATGCCCTGCAAGCCCAGGCGCAGGCCAGTGCTCCCAATGAGGTCAAGACCCTGCTGCTTCAGGCCCAGAAGGCCGCGCAGCAGGTGGAACTGGACGAGGCTGCCACACCCGGGTCATCATCGATGAGCAACTGCGTGCCGCGGGCTCGGAGGCCGAGACAGCATCGCTCGCACAGCCCATGCAGCCCTAGGCCTCCTGGGCGAACTTCGCCCGGGTCTGGGCTATGTCATCCCCCTGGCCTGGACACCGAAGCTGACCGACCCCATCAGCGCCATCGAGGTCTACCCTGCCGCCACCTTGGTTGGGAGAGGCTGCCGGTCCACCGGCTACAAGAATGCGGAACAGGCTCCGCAGCGCCGGGAAACCATCGCAGCACTCCCCAGTGACGACGTGAAGCTGCCGGACCTCCCGGTTCTGGAGCAAAGCGCCGGCGCACTCGACGCGGCCCTGTGCCTGGTGGCCGCGCATGACTTCCTGGTGGGCCAGGCTATGGCGCCTCCGAATCTCGAACTGGCCAAGCGTGAAGGGTGGATCTGGGCGTGCCATCGTTCTGAAGGTAAGCAGCCATACGTATAGAACTCTGGGGCTGATGATCTATGTTTTGAATGTAATCGATCAGCTCAATCCCAAAGCCAAACCTGCCGTAAGACAGGGGCAGAAAGTCGCGGGTCCTCACTCAAAGGAAAGCC
>NZ_JYNS01000062.1 GCF_000934725.1 Methyloterricola oryzae | reverse complement strand
TCAAGGTGGCGCCGGTGAAATCGAAGCCGCCGCTCTGGGTGGGGTCGCTGGCGAGGACGGCGTTGCTAAAGTCGATGTTGGAGAGGTCGGTGGCGTTGTTGAAGGCCTGCCCGTTGCCATAGAGGTGGGCGCCGCGGAAGACTGCATCGATGGCGGTGGCGCCGCTGAAATCGACATCCCGGCCGAGTGCACCGTTGAAAGCCGCGCCGGAGAGGTCAGCGTTGGCGAACTTGGCGCCGCTGAGGATGGCGTTCACGAAATCGGCGGTCTGGAGCTTGGTCTGCTGTCCGGAGAAGTTTGCCCCGGACAGGTCGGCATACTGGAATATCGCGCGGGCGGCGTTGACATTGGTGAGGCTGGCGTTGGTCAGCGTGGCCAGGGACAGATCGACCCCGCTCAGGGTGGCGCCATCAAGGTGGATGCCGGTGAGATCCGCGGCTTCGCCTTGAATTTTAAGACCCTCGATAATGGCCCCTGACAGGTCGATGCCGGCCAGCGCCTTGCGATCGGCGGCGGTGGCGATCACCTGCGCGCCGGTCCAGTTTATGGGACCACCATTTGGAGCTTGCGGTTTGGAAGCAATCAGCAGCTGCCCAACGGCTTTCAAATCAAGCTGGCTTCCGGGGAACCAAGGCTCAGAACAAGGAAGCGCGGGTTGCCACATTAGAGTGTCAAAGGAAGCACCGATCAAATTGCTGTTTTTGAACTGTGTGCACTGATCACCTGTTCCTCCGAGGTTCCCCCCGAAAGTCGGTGGAGTGGTTTTGTAAAGGATCTCAGAAAACGTGGCGCCGATGAGGTCCGCACCAAAGGTGGTGCCGTCGACGGTGACATTCGAAAACGAGCTGTTATTGAATCTGCCTAAAAGGGTTGCCCCGCTGAGATCGGCTCCGTCAAATTTGAAGCCCACATCGGGCAAATTTACGACTTTGGCCTTGGGCATTTTGGCATTGGTGAGATCACCGAGGTAGTCGATGACCTGCGGGGGTACGCCGCTCAAGATGAAGCTCGAATTAGGAGGGAACACGCAACTGCGGCAGGAAAAATACTGCTGGAGCATATTGGATGTGTCCATGAGACGGATGCTGGTCAGCCCGCCCCAGAATTGGTAACGCCCCATGGTGCCCACGCGGCCATTATAAAGATTAAGAAGCGGAATGCCGTTGCTGTTCTGCGCATTTACCGCTCCCCACGGAAGGACCAGCGCGTCTTTGGTTTGGGTTCCGCTATCGGTTCCGAAAAAGGCCAACGCCACGCCGGGCGCGACACTGATAGAGTGCGGCGCGAGTTCCGGCCCCACACAGTCGCCAGTTAAAGAAACCGGATGCACACTGTCAGTTGGGAGCGTCAGCACCAATGCAATGCCTCCGGGAATCCCCAACACGACACCATTGGGCGGCGGCGCGGGTGGGGTCGCGGCGTGTATGCATTGGTAGGCCGATGCGTCGATGCTGGTAAGCACACTCAGGAGTCCCAGTAGGGACCCAAGTCGGTAGTGACGTAGATCAGGCATGTCCGTTGCCTCCGGGTAGTGTTCTAGTTACCGTCACCACGGACGGATGGTTGGATGTACAGCAGGCTTAGATTGCTTGAAGTTCCATTACGCAACCAGCAACGCTTCCTTTGAAAGACCCAGTCGATTGCCCGTATGCGCCTTATCCAGCCTGGTGATAGCGATTACTCTCCCGATACATTTAATTCCGCTGTGCGGAACGAATCGTCGATTCGACGAGCCAGTAAAAGTAATTTACAGCGAGTATGAACATTGAGGATTTTGATTAATAAATAAGAGGAATGCTAATTTCAGCTAATGCTTTGGCGACATTATGTCGGGCCAAACTAACCCTATAGGTTCAGGATTCTCCAGGAGGAATAGTGCTTGTCAACCATGATTTCGTTAAGGAAACACCGATTAAATCGCTCCGGTACGAGCCGTGACCCCGTAAAATAGCGGCATGACCAACCAATCTGACGGCCCCTTCGATGATCCAGC
>NZ_JYNS01000061.1 GCF_000934725.1 Methyloterricola oryzae | reverse complement strand
GCGGCGAACCTGGCGGAGACGGTGGCGCAGTTCAAGCTGCAGGAAACGGGACGCTCGCACACGGCCAGCCGCAGCCACGCTGTGAAGCCGGCGGCCGCGAAGGCGGCCAAGGTGCTGGCGATGCCGGCCCGGTCGGCGAAGGCTTCGCCGCGCCTGGCGGCGGTCGCCGAGAGCGAGGACTGGGCCGAGTTCTAGTCTTTCGCGGCTTGTTGAACAGGCCCAAAAATACCCTCCTGGTATTCCGGGCCGACGCCATGGTCGGTACGCGCCCGACCTTGGCTGATGCGAGCTCTGGACGCGCCGGGGCATCCGTGCCCCGCATTGACCCGGCCATTAAGGGCCGGGTCAATAACGCGCTTACTCAGGGGCACATGGATGCGCCCACTCAAGCACATGCGCAAGGGCAGGAAGAAAAGATGGACATCGAACAGACAGAGCTGGAAAGCCTTATGACGGTAGCGTTACGGGAGGAACTCACGCACATGCGTCAACTGGTGCGCCGGGCCCGGACACAGGGCGTGGCCGAAGCCGATATCTTTGACCGCGTGTTTGACAGCCTGGAGGGCAACGTGGGGAGCGACGAACTCTCCTGCATCATCGTCGCGCTCATCGCCCGCGAAATCAGGCGGGAATTGCGCGGCGGCTCCTGCTGAACCACCCAGGCGACCAGCTAAGCACTTTGTGGGCGGGGACCTGCGGCAGTAATAAAATTCCCCTATATCTTTCAATGATGACTTGAATTTCGAAAAATGTGAACTAGCTTTGGGTTTGTCGAGGGAAGGCTCAGGGCTATGATCCAGTTTTACTCGGCCGGCCAAAAACCTTGCCGGTACCCCAAAGGCCCAAACCCCGCCTTGGGAGTGACAGTGGAAGCGCCGCTCGCAGGCGCCGTTGTCACGACTTCCCAGACCAGCCCTTCACCCAGCCCCTGCTCCCGGCTAGAACTCCCAAGCACATCCTGCTGCGCTCGCCCTGAAAATCAGGCCGCGGGCAGCCGCGCTGCGCCTGGATAGATCAATTCCAAACCATGTTCCGGAGTGTTTCAACATGACCGACCTTCAAGCTGAAGGAAGCGCCGATGGCGGCAGGGAATGCCTGATCTTCAACCTGGGCGGCGAAGACTACGCCGTCGATATTCTGAAAGTGCAGGAAATCCGGGGATACGACAAGGTGACCCGGATCGCCAACGCCCCGGAGCACATCAAGGGCGTCATCAACCTGCGCGGCAACATCGTACCCATCATCGACATGCGCATCAAGTTCCAGTTGGGCAACGTGGTGTATGACCCGAGCACGGTGGTGATCGTCCTGAGCTTTTCCGACCGGGTGGTCGGCATGGTGGTAGACGCCGTGTCCGACGTGGTTACTCTGCAACGCGAAAACCTTAGGCCTGCGCCCGAGTTGGGTAGCAGCGTGGACACCGGCTACATCATCGGCGTCGGCGTGATCGAAGGCCGCAACGTGATCCTGGTGGAGATCGAAAAGCTGATGAACAGCGAGGAACTGGACCTCGTTCAGTTGGAGGCGGCTTGACTGGCGCAAAGTCACACAAGACCTCCCCGAATTTCCATGCATTCAATTAACACACTGTAGGAGTTTGCAATGTCGAGTACCGCAAACAGCTATTTCGGTCGCTTTAGCCTCTTGTTTCACTTTGGCATCCTGGTCGCCGTTCTAGCCGGCTCTTTCGGAGTCTACGGACTGTTCTCCTACCGTGCGCTGAACGAACTGCAGGTCAACGGGCCGGTCTATGACAAGGTGGTGCAGGGCAAGGATCTGGTGGCGGACATCCTGCCGCCGCCCGAGTTCATCATCGAGTCCTACCTGACGGCCATGCAGTTGGGCGGTCAGCCGGCCAGCGCGGAGGAGCGCAGCGGCCTGATCGACCGCCTCTCCCAGCTCAAGAAGGAGTATGAGAGCCGGCACGCTTTCTGGACCCAGCAGGCGGACCTGCCGAGCGATGTGCAGGACTTGTTGTTGAACAAGGCCGACGTCCATGCGCAGCGCTTTTATGAACTGGCCTTTTCGCAGCTGATCCCGGCGGCCCGCCGCGGCGACGTAGCCGCCATGCAGGCGGCCATCAGGCCCATGGCCGATGAGTTCGCCCAGCACCGGACCTACATCGATCAGACCGTAAACAAGGCCAACGACGCCAACGCCAAGGTGGAAGCCTATGCCCAGGGCCGCATCGACACCACCGAGAGCACCCTGGCCATCATCTTCAGCGTCGCCATGCTCCTGGGCTTGGCCTATGTGTTCTGGCTGACCCACAGCATCCGCAAGGCCCTGGGCATGGAGATCACGGAAGCCGCGGCCATCTCCCGGCGTATCGCCGACGGCGATCTGAGCGTCGAGCTCGATGTGCGCGGCAAGCCCGCCGACAGCATGGTGGTGGCCATGCAATCCATGCTGACCTCCCTCCGTAACATGGCCGCCGACACCCAGACCCTGGCAGCGGCCGCGAAGGAACTGAAGCTGGATGTGCGCGCCGACGCTTCCCGCCACCACGGCGACTACGGCCGCATCGTGCAGGGTGTCAACCAGACCCTGGACGCCTTCATCCTGCCCTTGAAGGGGCTGATCGACGACATGCACCGGATGTCCTCGGAGCATGACAAGGGCGACATTGACGTGATGCTGAACGCGCAGCAGTACCAGGGTGAGTTTCGCACGGTGGCGCAGTCGGTGAACGAGATGGTAGCGGGGCATATCGCGGTGAAGAAGAAGGCGATGGCCTGCGTGAAGGAATTCGGCGAAGGCAACTTCGACGCGCCGCTGGAGCGTTTCCCGGGCAAGAAGGCCTTCATCAACGAGACCATCGA
>NZ_JYNS01000060.1 GCF_000934725.1 Methyloterricola oryzae | reverse complement strand
AACGCTTTCTTGACGAACTGAACGTCTCCATCGCCACCTTCAAGCGGGACCTGGAATACCTGCGCGACCGGCTGGGTGCCCCCATCATCTGGGACTGGCAGCTGCGGGGCTATCGCTTTCAGGAGCCGGATGGCGGGATGGCGGTCCCCAGACACGAACTGCCCGGACTCTGGTTCAATGCCTCGGAGGTCCATGCGCCAGCTACTCTCGCAGATCCAGCCGGGATTGCTGGAGTCGCACATCCAGCCCCTGCTGACACGCCTGAACACGCTCCTGGCGGCGGGCGATCACTCCCCGGATTCGGTTGAGCGGCGTGTTCGGATCTTACCTGTAGCGCGGCGTAGCTGTGACTCACGTCTGTTCCCGCAGATCGCCCAGGCCCTGCTTCAGCGAAAACGGCTTCGAGCGACCCATTACAACCGATCAAATAACGAAACCACTGTCCGTGACATCTCCCCGCAGCGGCTGGTGTACTACCGGGACAACTGGTACCTGGATGCCTGGTGTCATTGGCGCGAGGGACTGCGTAGCTTTGCCGTCGATGCGCTGGAGCAGGTGGTGATCTTGCCGGATCCAGCACTCGAGGTGGACGACGCATACCTGGAGGCGGAACTCGCCGCTGGCTACGGCATCTTCTCCGGCGCCGAGGTGCAGTGGGCGCTCCTGCGCTTCACCCCCGAACGCTCACGATGGGTGCAGGCCGAAGTCTGGCACCCTCAGCAGCAAGGGCAGTCGGATGAGCAAGGCCGCTATTGCCTGAAGTTGCCCTAAACCCAGTCCCCGGAACTGGTCATGGACATCCTGCGCCACGGTGACCAGGTCGAAGTCCTGGAACCCGAGGCCTTGCGCCAGCAAATCCAGGCAGTCGCTCAGCGGCTGGCGGCTCTGTATCAAAAATAGTTTTGAGTGGCTCACGTGGTGAGCGACTGGCTTCCGTACACTGTCTCCGTCAACCACCGAAAACGGAGACCGACCATGTTGAACCGACTCATGCAAGGCCTTGTGGCCGCCAAGCTTGCCTTTGGTTGCGGCTGGAAAACCGGGTTCGCACCGCGCCCGGTGCTGCCCTATCGGCCGGCCTGGCAGAACGGCGTGAACTACGACATCCCCACCTACCTGCGCCGGCGCATGACCTGCGGTGCACCGCGGTGAGGCTCTCTCGCGGGCAAGACCGCGTCAGGCGGCTTCACATGGGGAGGAGGGTCATAAGGGCCAACTCTCTGCAGAAACGTGAGGGTTTGCCGATGTCTAGGAATGTCGAAGCATGATGTTCGACGTCTGGCGCCTGAGGGAGCAGGGTTGGTTGCTCCCTCGCTTTCGCTCCTGCATGGTGCCGCCGGTACGCGCGATCCTGCACGTACGGGAGCAGCGGGATCAGGACCTGAACCGCCACATCCGGGTCGCCGAACTAGTCGATCCGCGAAGCCGACAATCCCTCCACGACTTTCCGCCCTTGCTGGACGTGACCCTGGTCGCCCTGGACGAGACGTCCATGACCCTGGCCGGTACGGAGCGACTAAATGACCCTCGGGCCGCCCGGGAATATCTCTATGCGCAGAGTTGGTTCCTGCAAGTCGTGCGTGCCAACGAACTGCCGCCACGGCATGGCAGGAAGACTGCGAGCATGGAGGAGAACGGCGTGCATCACGCGACCTGATACTCTATCGACTTACTTCGCTCCCATCTCGCTGAGGGTAAGTGAAGCGGCGTCATGCGTAGGCGCTTCGATAGCACTCCCCGTAGCGCGCCACCGGGGTGTCCCGCCGCGATGAAGCGACGAGCCACCGTCGATCTCTCCGTCGTAAACTGCGTTCGGGATCTATTGTGGTTACTGGATATCGCGGTAATCGTCAGGAGAGTCGGCAGATCTCATTGGCCAACACGCGGTAAAGATTTCTGTGGGCGTCACCCAGAGCAGGATCGCTTTTGTATCCAAAGACAACGTCCAGATGGTC
This sequence comes from Methyloterricola oryzae, assembly GCF_000934725.1. Lineage (NCBI taxonomy): Bacteria > Pseudomonadati > Pseudomonadota > Gammaproteobacteria > Methylococcales > Methylococcaceae > Methyloterricola > Methyloterricola oryzae. The sequence goes on along the minus strand of NZ_JYNS01000060.1, from coordinate 916 downwards.
AAAGCTCGCGCCGGTAATGGCCTCAGCCTTTTCGTAGTACCACTTGCCGCGCTCGATGGCTTCTCGCCCGGCAATGCCTTCGCCCCCACGCTTGCGTTCCCCGCCGGTAAAGGGGAAGCGCTGTGAAATGGAACTGACGGCACCATCGTTCTCCCGCCAATTTTCAATGGTCAGCTCGCCAGAACCCCAGCCCTCGAGCGGGGATTCATCTGAGTCAAAATCCACGAAGGACCCTTGATACAACGAACTGCTCCACAGGACTAGGTTCATCAAGACCGGAGTAGGCGTTTGATCGTAGGGAAAAAAGATGCTGGACGTTTGCTCGGTGACAATGGACAGGTAATAGCAGTCGTCTTGGGTCTTGAAGCGTCGATTCGCTGCTTGTGATCCTTTAAGCGTCATGTCGTAGGCCAGATTGTCCCGGCCTTTGGCGAAATGGCTGGCCTTCAGTTTGGTAATCAGATCGGACCCGCCGGATACTTTCGTGGGATCAATCCACTGATCGAGTCCCCAATCGTAAAAGTTCCGTGCCTGGCCTCTGGTCAGCCCTCCCAGCAACTGAATCCCGCTACCGATGAAATCACCGATGGGGCCGGTGAGCAGTCCAGAGCGTTTGTCGCATCCCAAGTTATAGGTCAGGGTTGACCCATTAAGCACGCCCGAAATACAGATTATCGCTTCGACCCACCGCGCGGTGGTGCCGCGCTGCCAGTAGTCTTGCGCCAAAAGCTGTTGCAACTGAAGGCAGGTGTGGGCGCCCGCGCTGTGTGCAATGAAGATGACGGGATTATCTTCGGACCAGGGTTCATCTGTACAAGTTTAGACTTGATCTGACAGAGTTCCTTGCCGCGAGGTGGGGTTACCCGTTTTGATAGAGGTGCGAATCTTCATCGAAACGGCGCGTGAGCGCAGGAGT
>NZ_JYNS01000059.1 GCF_000934725.1 Methyloterricola oryzae | reverse complement strand
GTTTAGGCCGGTTGGACCCTATTGGGGTGTTGGTCAGTCATAAAGTGGTCCGAAACGGCGGTATTTGGGGCAAGTTCGCCTGGGATTTCCGCCCCGCAATGAACTGCCGGCACACCTTGCCTGTGACCTCAGGCGGCAACCATGGCGAGCAGTTGGTGTCGAACGCGATAGACGTTGGCCAGCGCGAACAGCACTTGTCATTGATGGGTGTCCTTCGCCAGCCCACGAGATCGGGTTTTCCGGTGGCCAAAGAGGTTCTTGACGGTGCGGACGGGTGTTCGACCTTCGACCGGACACAGGCTTTAAGCCACTCGATTTGGCGGGTCAGGCCGCCCAATTCATCGTCTGGGAGTCGCTTCAACTGACCGCGCTTCAGGGCGAAATGCCAGTCGACTGCGCGATCCGCATGTTCCTCAAGCTTGCTGACCCCGGTGTAGCCGGCATCGGCATATACCCGGCGTTCCTGGCCATGCAGCAGTTCGCCGGCCATGACCACATCGCTGACATTGGCCGCCGTGCCGACTGCCGTGTGAATCAGCCCGGAGGCGGCATCGACGCCGATGTGCATCTTCATCCCGAAGTGCCGGTTGTTGCCCTTCTTGGTCGGGTGCATGTCGGAGTCGCGTTGCTGACCCTGGTTCTTGGTCGAGGGCGGAGCGGCAATCAGGGTGGCATCTACGACACGTATCTCTATTTCCAGAACGGTGCAGTTGTACGCTCAATCGTGAACGCAACCGGGAAATGCTCGCGACTGCAGTAAGGAGACTGCATCCCGAAAGCGGGGACAGAAGTAATGCGGTAAGTTTACGCGGAGCGTCTGTGACGCCCCGAGCGGAAGAAAATCCCCAGCGCAGCTAACAGCCGCGAAGGTCCAGCGGCGGCGTCGACAACCAGACCGCTTCCACCCGGATCATCGCAACCAGGCCTGCAGCCAGGCACCGAGTTCATGAGCTGCCTGCACCGGCACGAAATCGAGCACGTTCGTCTCCGCGGCCACGTGCTTCGACGACGCCACAATGCCTTGCTCGCGCAACCAGCGCCGTACCAGATTGGCGTTGATCTCGTGGGCCAGTGCTACCCCGGCAACGGAGGCATCGGGCTTTCTGCAGGCATCCATCACCTGCCGTTTGAAATCGGCGCTGCGCTGCCGCCGAATGCGCTTAGTGTGTTCGGCCATAGTGTCCACCAAGAAAATAAGTGGATATATATGGTCGCCCCTCAGTTGCCAGGCGCCGGTCTCGATTCGAGCAGAAAAGTAAGAGTGCGGTCATATATTCGGACTGTTGGAGCCTTTGCTCCAGTCCCTGATGAAATTCGCTGATGGGGGCCTGATCACTATCGCGGGCTGAAAGCCCTGTGTCCACTCCAGGTTGGCCCCATCCAGGTCTGACCTTATCTGTCCTCACGATGCCGGTACCTATGCAATCTGTGGCGAGGTCTCTTCGTGTACTTTGGAAACTTCTGCAGCCGGTGGCATCAACTAGTTGACTCAACTAGACGGCTAGCGGTCACCTCGTTTGCTAATTCCCTGCAAGGTCGCGCGACCGCCCGTGGAATTCTGGCGGGGTACTAACCCCAGCCAAGCAGCCAGATTCCGCCTGCTCTCAAATTGACGCCCGTCACCGATTGTTGCAATCACGTCAGTGGCAATGATTGGGCCGATACCTGGCACTCTAGCCAACTGCCGACTGGCATCGCTTGCCTGGTGCCAAGCCACGATCTCGGCCTCCAGTTCCCGTACTTGTCGATCCAGATCTGTCAGATGTTGCCACAAGCGGTACAAAGTGCTTCGCAGACGGTCATCCAGCCCGCTCTCATCATCTTCAAGGAGTTCCGGAATCCGCTTCAGCAGGGAATGGATGCCACGGGGAATCACCACGCCATTCCGCCAACAGCCCTCGAATCTGATTGGCCTGAGCCGTCCGGTCCTGAACGAAGCCTTGTCGAACTGTGGCGCCATCAATTTGACTGTATGCCCTAGCTTCCGGTCTCGCACTGGGCCTTGTCCGCTGCGATGTCGAAACGGCAGCCCGTGCGCGCCTAGATGTTGGGCGCCACGCTACCGTCCTTCTTGGTATCGGCCCATTCCGGCGGGATGTCCAGGGTGATCACATTCGCGTTGTTGGGCGAACCGGCTGGTTTCATAACCCAGGTACCCTCGCGTGGGAAGATCGAGGTCAAAGAGCCGTTCGGGTCGTTCTTGGCGGCATTGGCCGCGCCCAGGATCGTCTCGGTGGAACAGTTCACCAACTGCACCACACGCACCGCCGGGGGTATGGGCGCCGTCACTGGCACGCCGGCCAGGCAGGCATCGGTCTTCTCGGGCGTGGCCTTCTGCTTGGCCGCTACCGTTGAGGCGGGATGGGCGATCAGGCACAGGGTGAAGGTCAGGAGCAAAAGTTGCCAGAACTTCAGGACTGACGTGAGGAGGCGGTTTCGGCTCGACTGACAGTGCGAAGCAAGGCTTTTCATATGAACGTATTTCTCATGCGTTAGGTTGCTTGCGACAGGTGGGCTTGCCTGTTGAGAGAATCCCGGCCTGCTTCCTGCGCAGCATGCGGGAATTTGTCGGAGGCTTCATAGTGGATCGAAGCGGCTGAGGGAGGGTTCGGCGACGCCGAGAGCGGGGTCGATGCGGGGCTGGCCGGTGGCGGTATCGAGCAGGGGGGTGTAGTTGGCGGCATAGATGCTGCGCCAGTAGTCGACGGCGAGGTGGGGCACGTTGGTGCCGGGGCTGTTGCTGTTGAGCAGGGTGCCGCTGGGGGTATAGACGTCGATGCGGTACTGGGCGGGCTGTGAGCCATCGCCGGTGTAGTAGAGCAGGTAGATCTGTCTAGCGCCATCGACGGCGACGTCGAGGTAGGTGTGGGTGGTGGGGAGCGCGAAGGTGAAGTCGAGCGGGGTGGTGGCGCCGAAGTAGCGGACCGGGTTGCCGTTGAGGTCGAAGGCGGCGAGTTGGGGGGCGCCGGCT
>NZ_JYNS01000058.1 GCF_000934725.1 Methyloterricola oryzae | reverse complement strand
GGTGTGGAACCAGAAAGTCGGTCAGTTGAATCTGATCTGACAACCCAGCGCACCCAAAACGGGTAACTGTCAGATCAGGTCGCGACTTCTACAATTCAATCAATTGTTAGGCGTCACATGGGAACTTCGGCGCGATATGCCAACGTGGTCAGTCTGCTCGCTTTGCTGCTGTCTGCCTGCGCCAGCACGGAAGTCACGCTTTCGCCGTCACCTCAAGCGCAAGTTTGCGACCATTCAGCGACAGCACTTGTTCTTTGGGCGCCGCAGTGGCGGCCAGATCAGAAGGATGTTGCAGCGCGTGAAGAAGCCGCAGCGTCTGGTCTCAGTAGTTTCTTTGCGGGCTCCGGCTGCTTCGCTCGCGCAGAGCTTCGCCGTGTGAGCAATCTCAGCCCTTCAACCGTCAATGCGGAACTCGGTTCGTCCAACAGCCAGTTCAACACTGTGGTCACGATCGCTGTTCGCGAACTCGGGCCTGTGGTCAAGTTGCTGTCTTCGGCATCGCTCGTCGAGGGAGGCACTGAGGTTGTTCTCCAGGTCACTTCCCGTCAGTTGCAATCAGCCAACCAAGCGAGTGAGTTCACAGTCCAATGGCGCCATGGCGGCCCAGGCGTTGTCAAAGGCGTAGCCAGTCTGCCCAGCGACATAAGCGCAGCCTTGCGCTCTGGCTTGCGGCCTGCCTCCGCAACGCAGTGACGTCTAACCCTTCGCTCGAGGCGACTCACAACGGCTTGGTGCCAGAGCGGCCAACCCGCTAAGCTCATCATCGGGCTAGCCGCCCTGGCACCAAGCCGTCGCGGTCGCCCTCAGCTCAAACGTTAGGCGTCTAGTTAAACTCACACACAGCCTCTAATGAAACAATCTCTCGGTCTTGTATCCCTCGTCGTCCGCGATTACGACGAAGCTCTCGCATTCTTTATTGGCACGCTTGGCTTTCGGCTTGTCGAAGACACTTTCGTTCCAGAGCAATCCAAGCGCTGGGTCGTCGTATCCCCGCCAGGCGCGAGCGAATCACAACTGCTTCTTGCTCGGGCATCAACCCCCGAACAGGAGTCGCATATTGGTGGTCAAACCGGCGGTCGCGTATTTCTATTTCTCTACACGGATGACTTCTGGCGTGATTACGAGTCATATAGAGCCAAAGGAGTCGTATTTGTCCGAGAGCCGAAAGAGGAGCCATATGGCACGGTGGCGGTATTCCTGGATCTCTACGGCAACATGTGGGATCTGCTTCAGCCCACACAGTCGCATATCTGACTTCGCAGTAGCGGCGCCTAACAATTCATTCAAGCCGAAGCTGCTTCGCGGATCGGCTTAATTCGGGCTTTGGGCATCGAACTCACGGACATAACCATGAAACTTTCAGCTCGTGTTCTGTGCAGCCTCACAATCGCACTAGCGATGTGTTCTTCGTGCTCCGTTGTTCTCGCAGACCAACAGCTTCAGTGGCCAGCCAAGACATACTATCGATATCTGGAGGTTGAGGGTAACAGGATTTTCTACCGGGAAGCGGGAGATCGCAGGAACCCCACCATCGTCCTGCTGCATGGGTTCCCCTCGTCTTCGCACACTTATAGGGAATTGATACCGCTGCTATCCGGCTCTTTCCACATCATTGCACCGGACTACCTCGGATCTGGCTACAGCGACCATCCGAGCCCTGAGCATACGAGGTATACCTTTGATCTCCTCGCAAAACACGTTCTCGGTTTGCTTCGCACGCTGAAGATTAACAAATATGCCATCTACATTCAGGATTTTGGAGCACCGGTCGGCTATCGGGTGATGCTGCAATCTCCGGATTCGCTGCAGGCACTAATCGTTCAGAACGCGAATGCCTATCTTGATGGTTTGACGGATGCAAGACGCGAGTTCTTCAAGGCAGCCCATCAGGATCGTTCACCGAAACAGGTGGCATTACTCTTTGAGTTCGTGAGCCGGGAAGCCATCATCAACCGACAATACCTGCGAGATGTCAAAGGCAAGGAAGACATTGTCAGTCCGGATAGCTGGACGCACGATCTTGCGTTTCTCGCCACGGAAGCTGATAAGCGAATTCAGGTTCAACTGTTTCAGGACTACTACAACAACCTTCTCGCATACCCAAAATGGCAGGTGTTCCTACGCGAACGGCGCCCGCCAACATTGATTGTTTGGGGGAAAAATGATCCGGCATTCGTCGCCGCGGGTGCAACGGCCTATCTTAGAGATGTTCCGGGCGCGGAACTGCACTTGCTTGATGCGGGCCATTTTGCGGTTGAAGAGAAGCCCATAGAGGTCGCTCAGCACGTTCTTCGCTTTCTAAGCAAAGTATTTGCGAGTAGCGAAGGTGGGGCCCGACAACAGCATGCAACGGACGGCGCTACGCGCCGCCGCTGATGCTGAGCGTTGAAGTCGTAAAGCGAGCATATGCCGAGCGTCAGCTCTTAACAGATCTACCGATTTAGAATTCGAAGAAAGCTGCCATTGGTGAACGGCCGGTTTGGAGCCAAGCGAATGACCGTTTAGGCCGAAGGTACGGCTGGCGTTAATGATCGGCGACTGACCGGTGTCTGTGGCTTTGCCGAATTTGGAATGGCTGCTCCATTGATTTAGCCGGTTTGCCAGCGACCAACCGGAGCCGGTCGCTGGCGGGAATTGGATTAAACCTCCGTCTGTTCGGAAATTTCCAGGGCGTCATCGACCTCGATGCCGAGATATCTGACGGTACTTTCAAGTTTCGAGTGGCCAAGTAGCAATTGCACGGCCCTGAGGTTCTTGGTTTTCCGGTAGATCAAGGTCGCCTTGGTTCGACGCATCGTGTGGGTCCCGTATGCGGCTGGGTCCAAACCGATGGACTTGACCAAGCCCTCTACGATACGTGCATATTGCCGGGTCGATAGGTGCGGTGAATCATGCAGACGGCTTGGAAAAAGGAACTGGTCCGCCTTCAGTCGGCACTTCTCGATCCAAGACTTCAGAGCATCGCGGGTCTGCTCGGTGATTTCGAACTGGACTGGACGGTGAGTCCTCTGTTGCATGATGTGTAGAAGTTCAGACTTGATCTGACAGAGTTCCTTGCCGCGAGGTGGGGTTACCCGTTTTGATAGAGGTGCGAAGCTTCATCGAAACG
>NZ_JYNS01000057.1 GCF_000934725.1 Methyloterricola oryzae | reverse complement strand
GCCCAGGGCCAGTACGACCTGGCCAAGCAATACGACCCCAAGGACCCCACCCCCTGGTTCTACGACGCCATCAAGAAACAGGCGGAAAATCGGCCCGTCGAGGCCTTGCGCAACCTCGACCAGTCCATACGCCTGAACGACAATCGCATCGTCTATCGCTCGAAACAGCGTCTTGACGATGACCTGGCCGCCCGGAGCGCCAGCCTGGCACGAATCTATGCCACGCTAGGCTTCGACCAGCGCGCTCTGTTTGAAGGATGGCGCTCCTCGATCGATTCACCAACGACCTTTTCGGCGCACCGGCTGCTTTCGGACGCCTACCGAGCCCTTAGCCGCCATGAACTCGCCCAGTCCAGCGAATTGTTTCAGTCGCAGCTGCTGCAACCCGCCAGCATGACTCCCATTCAGCCTCGGCTCGCTGAGACCACTCTGCTCATTCCCGACAACACGGGCCCCGCATTGCCGGGCTTCAACGAATTCAACCCGCTCTTCGTGCGCGACCGCTTGGGACTGCAGGTTTCGGGACTGGCCGGGGGATTCGATACCTACTCGGATGAAGTCGTGCAGTCCGGCGTGAAAGGACGCGCATCCTACAGCCTCGGTCAGTTCCATTATGAAACCAATGGATTCCGCGCCAATAACGACCTGCGCCACGATATTTACTCCGCGTTCGCCCAGTACCGATTGACACCGGATATCGATGTGCAAGCAGAATACCGCCATAGGGAAAGCGAGGTGGGAGATCTGCGCCTGCGCTTCGACAACGCCTTTTCTCCTTTCCAGCGCACGCATATTCGCCAGGATAATGCGAGGATTGGAGGCAGTTGGAACATTGCGCCACAGCATCGTGTGCTGGCCTCGTACTCTTATCAGGACCGGAACTATTTGCGCACCGACCTCATTGACATTCCACAATCCGGCGTGCGCCCAGGTAAGCAAACAAACACCCGAGTCAACATGCCCACCACTTCGCACGTGGGTGAGCTCGAATATCTATTTACCTCCGAGCGAGTCAATTCGATTCTTGGCGCGGGCTATTCCGAGCAAGACTCACAACAGATTAATGACTCTGTCATAACCACTTATGGGGGCACCCTCCCTGCACCCATCACCCTGGCGCCGACGAATGCTCGACTTGATTTGGATGCCCGTCACGGCAACGTCTTCCTATACAACCATGTGCGCATTCTGGATTCGCTCAAATGGACCGTAGGCGTAAGCTATGACGCCTTCCGCCGCGCAGATCTGGATCTGGACACGGTCAACCCCAAACTGGGCCTCATTTGGAATGTTACACCCGACACTGCACTGCGGGCCGCCTGGTTCCAGTATCAGAAGCGGCTGTTTTCTACGCAGCAGACTTTGGAGCCCACTCACGTGGCAGGTTTTAATCAAATGTTTGACGATATCGACGCCACCCGAAGTACACGCTATGGCGTCGGTGTCGACCAGCGCTTTGGGGAGAATTGGAAGGCAGGCGCGGAATTGTCATGGCGCGACTTGAAAGTCCCCAATATCAACGCGGAGTTCGGAACCGTCATGCACGAGCAGAGCGAGCAGGCGCACCGTGCCTATGTGTATTGGACGCCTTCGGAACAGTTGGCTATTGGAGCTTCCTATTTTTACGAAGCCACACATAATCCCTTGCAAGATGCCAAGCAAGATGACGCGAAGTCGCTGATTCGCACCCATCGTGCGCCGATCACCCTCAGTTACTTTCACCCTACAGGTTTCTTCGCCACCGCGGCCCCCAGTTTTGTTTACCAAAAAGTAAACTACAGGGTGGATGATCGGAGCGCCAGCGATACCTTCTGGGTCTTGGATGTTTCCCTGGGATACCGACTGCCAAAGCGCTACGGTATTGTAACGCTTGGCGCCAAGAATCTTACGGATGAGCATTTCCATTTTGAAGATACCAACCTGCAGACCAGTGAACCTGTAAATCCCTTATTTCAGCCTCGCCGATACTTTTACGCGCAGTTTACGCTGTCATTCTGATGTATGGCCCGGCGAATCATCTGATCAACCTGGATTCTCAAATCAATGTGAATAAAAGGGGCTTTTAATCATGACTTCCGCAAAATCACAGCTTAAAAACGACAGGCTCATTTTAGCTCTTTTGATGATTACCATCATGCTGCTGCTTTACGTCATATTTAAGACAAAAAGCGAAGAAATAGGCATCGGCTTAGGAGATCGGATAACACTGGTTAACCCGGAAACCAAAAAGGAACTGCCGTTGCAATCCTGTGGCCAGGAGTGCCAACTATTCACCTCCCAAAACCGGATCATTGGCACTACGTCCGCCCAGATCATCGACTCCGAGCGTCTAGGCAGCGCGACATGCTGTACCACCGTTTCGGAGACAACGATACAAGAGGGCGTTGCCACCACAAGCACCATGGAAACCTGCTGCCATTACCCGGACAAAAGCCAGTGCAAACCCAAATGGTGGAAGAAGCCAGGCTACGCAAATCCACAAAGCTGTTCAACGAAGTTTCAGTGATACCAGCCCCTCACAGCTAAGTTAATGCGTTATGGCGATCCTTTGAACCGGCTCATCGGGAGGTATTGTCACGCTCCCTGATTGTGCATGTCCTTGTGATTTCCCGTGACTGTGCCAAAATGCCTCACTTGATTTCTTGGATATCATCAAGCATGCGCCGTGGGGGCCAGGGACACTAGGGAAACGCCGATTAATTCACTTTCATGTTTTCATGGTCTTTTTTAATCAGCCGGTTACGTGTACGCCGCAAGCAGAAAACCTATTTAATCTGTGCTTCCCTAGGACTATGTCTCTCCGGGCCTTGCGGAGACATCGTGCGTTTCAGGTGGGATGAACTCTTTCAAAGCCAAGCGCCTTTTCGCCATGGGGTTAGCCATTCTGCCCGGCCCTTTGTGGGCAGGGTGCGAGCATCCGGTTGCCAGGTTGGTCGCGGCCCAAGGCGAGGTGCGCGGCCAGGAATCCGGGCGCAACGACTGGCACGCGGCCATCGCCAACCAAGGATTTTGTGCCGGAGACAAAATCCGCACCCAGGAGCGCAGCCGAGCGACCCTAGCGCTGAATAATCAGACCTATCTGACGCTGGACCAACGCACAACCGTGGTGCTGTCCGGTTTGCAGGAGAAAAAGCCCTCCTGGCTGGATCTGCTGAAAGGCGCCATCTACCTGCGCAGCCGCACCCCCAGTTCCCTCGACGTCAAGACTCCCTTCATCAACGCCGCCATCAAGGGCACCGAGTTCCTGGTCGCCAGCGG
>NZ_JYNS01000056.1 GCF_000934725.1 Methyloterricola oryzae | reverse complement strand
ACGCGCCGTTTCGATGAAGATTCGCACCTCTATCAAAACGGGTAACCCCACCTCGCGGCAAGGAACTCTGTCAGATCAAGTCTGAACTTCTACAGCTGATTTCTGCATTGCTGTCTTCCCTGACCTCAACCTCGGCGCCGACCCGTCGGCCAAAGCTGTCACCCGACTTGGCCGACACCGACGATTCGCGAGCGTCAGCTCTCTGGAAAATCGAATCGACCCTTCGTGCGCCAGATAGCAATTTGTCTCACGCTCAAATGCAGGCCGGCTATACCTCAGAGGTTTGGTCAGTTAATACGGTCAATCGTTTCCTATTTACGTACCGACCCGTTCACCACTAGTCTGGCGCCTTGCTTCATTCGATTATGGTGCTCTACGTATAGGAATCACGCACAAGTGATATAGGCTTCAATTCATATCCAAAATCCCAGATTCTGAAAGCCTAACCTGTCGAAAGACAGGGGCAGAAAGTCGCGGATCCTCAATTTCAGGAAAGCCGGATTGCCAAAAGTGCCTTAGAACCATGGGCGCCAGAGGGGGTCCGGCTTATTTTTTGCCCCATCCAATGGGCATTTGGCTCACTTTGTTAGCTTTATCTCACCGCGCCGTCTACTGACGCGATTGAGGAGAATCAAAATGAACAATTTCAGTCGTAGGGATGTTCTGAAGCTATCCGGTGCTGCACTGGGCACCATGACCATTGGGCCTGAATTAACCCAAGCAAATTGGTGCGATGCGTTCCCGCCCCTCGGCGGGTGTGATCAAAACTGGTATTTCAAGGCGCTAGCGCCCTTCCTTCCCGGAGAACCTCTGCCAAAAGGAGAAATACGTATATCGTTCATGGGCAGTTCGCCAGTCCTGCGACGTGCCCGGGCGGGCGCCAGTGTCTTTGTGGAATTGGGCAATGGTAGCAATGAGCAGGGAGAATACGACGAGGCCTACAACGATTGCTTTGTCTTTGACTGTGGCGCCGGATCTTCAATCAATTACGGCGCGATGGCCGTACAGATGTCGAAAATGCGTAAAGTCTTTTTGACACATTTGCACGGCGACCACATGAATGACTTAACGCAAATCTACTGCTTTGGGCCTCAACAAGATGCAAAATCACCGTTATATGTGTGGGGACCTTCCCGCCCAATGGTATGTGACCCTGACACAGGTGAACAACACGAAGATGGCACCCTGGATTTTGCTCGCCACTTTCGGGAGATGAATCGATGGCATACGGCATCACAAAGCTTCGTCGGAACTCGTTGGAACGACGCAGAGGGTGCCGGTTATGATTTGTTCGTAACCGAGCTGAATTCGAAAAATTACGCGCACCTGAGTCGAGATCCGTGGGTTGCATACCATGATCGGCACAGAAAAGTGAATATTTCGTTCTTCCCGGCGGTTCATGACCGAAATGGATCCATTAGCTATAAGCTGGAATGGAATAGAATGGATTGAGCATAATTTATGGCGGCGATACCAAGCCAAATAAATTCTTGATTAAACAAGCCGATGGCGTCACGGTACTAATCCACGAGATTGTCGTGCCAACGGAAGTCTGGTCGGTCAAACAAGGGGGAAGTGCTGATCCGAACAGCGCGGGCGTGCAATTGGCTCGAACCATCGAAGAAAATTCCCAGACACCGGAAAAAGCCTTTGGCTACATTCTGAGCCAACTGTCAAAGCCGCCAAGATTAGCCGTTGGAACTCATTTTCAGGCGGAAAACGACACTATTCCGAGCGCCCTTAGGAATATCCGATCGTGGTACCGCGGTCCGGTCTCCATTGTCACAGATCTGGTTGTACTTAATGTGTCCAAACGGCGTCTTCTTGAACGGCGGGCCTTAGTATGTTATTCAACGTGGAATCGACCGGCCGCAGATCCGAGGGCCCTCAGTGGCACTGCAACTCCAAAATACTGGGATAACAATAGCCAAACTCCCTACAAGCCATATGCTCCATTATCCCAGTTTGACCAAGCGCTACTAAACGCAGTTATTGATCCTTGCCAATACGATCCTTGGGCTTGGAATTGCGGGGACACCTATGTGCCGAAATCTTACGTTTGCGACAACCGATAGCTGAGAATGAGAGGTAGCACTGACGCTCGTCGCGGCCGGACTCGACCCGGGGATCCGCAAATCCAAGGTCAAATTGAACGTTGGAACCAAACCCTCAAGAACCGTATTCTGCTCGTCAAACACCAACGTTGGGTTCAACGTCGGCATCCCAAACGCCAGCGTCCCGACTCCCAATATTCCCATGGGATACTACGCGAAAGCTTTCTCAGCAGGACCTAATATTATGGGGAGTTCATTCTGAACCCTGATCGCTTGGAGTCCAGCTATGTCCAACGCCTCCATCCCTCCGCAGAAACAAATGACCGGCATGTTCGGCCACCCGGTTGCGGAAAACCCAATCGACCGTATGTTCGATGCGGTCTACGCACACTACGGTCTTAACTGGCAATTCTGGAAATCCGATATCGCGTCCAGTGAAGAACTCCCGGATGCGATCCGCGGCGCCAAGGCCCTCGGATACGCAGGATTCTGCATTACCGTGCCGTACAAGATCGCGTCCATTCCGGTGCTGGACGCCATCGACGAAGACGTCCGCATCATGGGGGCCGCCAATTACGTTACTTTCGAAAATGGGCGATTGATCGGCCACAACAACGACGGTAAAGGTGTGGTGAAAGCGATCAAAAAGGTCACCGATATTGCCTGCAAACAGGTAACGATGCTCGGAGCAGGAGGCGCGGGGCGCGCGATGGCCGCGGAAATAGCCCGCGCCGGTGCCGCCCGACTTACGGTTATCACCCGCCGTGAAGCCCAAGGCCGGGAGGTCGTCGAGATGGTCCAAAAGGCCACCGGGGTTCCAGTTCAATGGCTACCCTGGAACGGCACTGTTGTTGTGCCCGAGAGAACAGACATCCTCATGAACGCGACGCACCTCGGTGCCGCACCAGAACTGGAACCGGTCCCCATAGACTGGATTGGGATTGACGCTGGGATGACCTTGGTCGACGTGATCACCAATCCCCGGATCACGCCGTTTCTGAAGTCAGCTCGGGACAAGGGTTGCAGGATTGTTGATGGGGTCGAAATGCTGGTGCAACTGGCTATGGAGATATTTGCGGCCTGGACAGGCATTCAACCGGATGAATCGGTGTTCCAAAAAGCGGTGTCGGACGCCCTGACCCACTGAATTCGTATTCTTTGTCGGTTTTTCCACGCTTGATATGTAGAAGTTCAGACTTGATTTGACAGAGTTCCTTGCCGCGAGGTGGGGTTACCCGTTTTGATAGAGGTGCGAAGCTTCATCGAAACGGCGCGTG
>NZ_JYNS01000055.1 GCF_000934725.1 Methyloterricola oryzae | reverse complement strand
AGGTGTGGAACCAGAAAGTCAGCCAGTTGAATCTGATCTGACAACCCAGCGTACCCAAAACGGGTAACTGTCAGATCAGGTCGCGACTTCTACAGTTAAAGGTTGGCGTTGGGGTGGCGAGTCCTGAGCTATTCCCTTGGTGCCTAGCGAATGCCCCGAGCGCGGCACTGGCGAGACATCTCCGGATAACTGGCCCTAATACCACATATTTGGGCGAACGCGATGCGCTACTCGCTGCTCTCGATACGGCTGAAATTTGGCTCTCTGAAAATCGCGTCGATCAGGTTCTACTTGTCGCTATTACGTTTTCCACTGCTAAGCGTCCCGGATCGGCATTCCGCCTTTCTAAACCCTCGTCGGCGGAATCTCAATGTTCTGACATCTTCAGACCACAGAAATCTGATTTACCTGAAACGATTCAAGGTTGCATGGCTTCCTTGTCTCACATTTTTTAAAGTGTCGACACCAATTGGAGTAGACCCCGAATGAGTCGACATTTTCAATAATGCCAACATCAGCGGCCATCCCGATCCGGACTGCCCGTTGTGCTTCCTGTTACGCACAGTCGCTTGGCACGGATTCCCGGCATGAGGTCGGCCATAAGAGCCATTCGACCCTTCCAGCAAATTCAGCCTCATTGACAGCTTTCTGGAAGGGTCCCCTATGAGTCCTGTCCGCCATGTACGGTCGTTCACTGGTTCCCAGAAACCGACACAGGAATGACATCTCAAGTTTGAATCATGCCCCATTCACAGCCATGATTCGATTGCTAGAAATAATCTCGCAACATCTTTCGTGAGAAGAAGACTGGTCTCCTTGACGATTCGTGAATACTTGGAATAAGAGATGAAAATACAGTATAAGTAGCATAGTTTTTTCCAAAGGAACGGCTTCTGCATGGGAACCGAAGTATCGCGCCCTCAGGACGCAAAACCCGATACAAATGCCGAACAACCGATCGGGTTCGCAAACCTTACGGGGCTATCGCTTCCCGACATCTTCGAGCAGTTTGCCGACGGGATTGCCTACTGTCGGATGATCTATGAAAACGGGCAGCCAATCGATTTCGAGTTTTTATACACCAACCCCGCTTTTCACAAGTTCACCGGACTCGGACGTGTTGTCGATAAGCGCGTCAGCGAGGTCATTCCCGGAACTCAAAGATCCGACCCCTGGCTGATCGAAACTTGCGGGCGGGTTGCCACGACTGGACAACCCCAAGCTTTCGAAAACTTCTTGGTTGGCTTAAAGCAGTGGTTCTCGATACGGGCAACCTGTCCTCAGCCCGGTCATTTCATCGCCGTCTTCACAAAAGTCGCCGCTCGCAAGGATTACGAAGCCGGTCTGGCAGGCTCCGAAGCTTGCAGCCGCGCCTTGTTCGATGCCTCTCCAGTGCCGAGCGCGGTCAATGATCGATTCGGCAATATCCTTTACCTCAATGCTGCCTTCTGTCGCACCTTTGGCTATACGCTCGAGGAGCTGCACAGCCTTGACGATTGGTGGCCTCGAGCCTATCCCGATCCCGCATACCGAGAATGGGTGAGCCAAACCTGGCAGGCACGTCTTGATCAGTCTTTGGAAGATGGCAAGCCTTTTGAGACTATGGAAGTTCGCATACAGTGCCAGAGCGGGGAAATCAGAACGGTAATGGCCTCGGCCGTTCCGTTTGCCGGCTTCGATGAAGAAACTCTTCACCTTGTTACCCTCTATGACATTACCCCTCGTATTGAAGCGGAACGCGCGCTTGCGAAAAGTGAGGAACGATTGAGCCTCGCCCAATCCGCTGCTCGCATCGGAACTTGGGACTGGAATCTTGAGTCGAGCGAAACCTTTTTCAATGATCAATATTACGAACTTCTCGGCCTTCCCCATGGCGTCCCGCATACCTATGAGGATTTCCTCGAGCAGATTCACCCTGACGACCGGACCCGAGTGGAATCGGCGTTCCAGTCCGCGCTCGCTGGGGGGTCGGCCTACGAACTGGAATTCCGGATCGTCAAGGCAAATGATAATTCGGTCCGCTGGATCCATGACCAAGGGGAAGTCCAGTTCGATGAAAACGGCAAGCCATTTCGCGCGATGGGCGTCACCTACGACATTACAAACCGCATTCAGGACCTTGAGAAAATCAGAGAGAGAGAACAACTGCTTAGCTCCTTCTTGAACCACAGCTCCACGGTCGCCTGGCTCAAAGATGGACAGGGCCGGTATGTCTTTATAAGTCCAAATCATAAAAAGCGCTTTGGGCTGCAGGAAAGAGACTGGAAAGGGAAAACCGACTTCGAAATCTGGCCGGACAACCTGGCGGAGGATTATCGGAAAAACGATTTGAAGGTAATTGAGTCCGGCAGTAGTCTCGAGATGATCGAGTCGGCTCGCAATCCCGATGGAGTTATATCTTGGTGGCGCAGCAGCAAGTTCTCGTTTTCTGATCCCGCCGGAAATCGATATGTCGGTGGATTGGCCATCGACATTACGCAAATTAAAGAAGCCGAAAGACATTTGGCCGAGAGCGAGGAGCGTTTCCGGTCCTTGTTCGAAGGCAGCCGCGACGGGATCGCCATTGTCGACATGATAGGGCGCATCCAACACGCCAATCCGGCCTTCCAGGCGATGCTGGGCTATTCGCTGGATGAGCTGAAGCAGTTGACCTATTTGCAGTTGACGCCGGTTTGTTGGCACGAGGCTGAGGCCACCGTGCTGCGGGATCGGGTTCTACCACATGGCGACTCCCAGGAATATGAAAAGGAATATATCCGCAAGGATGGCCAGGTGTTCCCGATCAGCCTCAGGACCAGCCTGTTATGTGACGCGAACGGTCGACCGCAGGGCATGTGGGCCATCGTCCGCGACATCACCGAGCGCAAGCGGACCGAGAGGGCATTGCGTGAGAGCGAAGCGCGTTACCGACTTTTGGTCGAGCAGACTCCCGACGGCATCGTCGTGACGGATTCCAGCGGCCGGTACACCGATGTCAATCAGGCCGGTGCCGAGATGTTCGGCTACACCCGCGAGGAGTTTCTCCGGCTGAGTGTTTCCGACATGGTCTTGCCGGACGATATTCCCCCTCTACAAGAAGAGATGTCAGACTTAGCCAGCGGAACAATTACGCGAAAAGAGTGGAGATTTCGCCGTAAGGACGGTTCGGAGTTTTTCGGCGAAGTCCTGGCTCGTCAAATGCCGGCCGGCGCCGTTCAGGGGGTCGTGCGCGATATAACCGCTCGCAAGCAAGCCGAACAGGTGTTACGCGACGCTGACCGGCGCAAGAACGAATTCCTCGCCATGCTGGCCCACGAATTGAGAAACCCGCTGGCCCCCATGCGAATCGGGCTGGGAATATTGCGGCGATCCAGCGAAAATCCGGAAACGGTGGCGCGCACCCTGGATTTGCTCGATCGGCAAATGCTGGTCATGATCAGGCTGATTAACGAGTTGCTGGATCTCAGCCGGATTACATCGGGCAAGATCGAATTACAGACGTCAGATATCGAACTGATTGTGTTGAAAAAGGCCTGCCGATAAGGCCCGACTGGTAAAATACAGCCACATCCAAAGCGGAGCCGGAACGTCATGATGGGGCAGCAGGTAT
>NZ_JYNS01000054.1 GCF_000934725.1 Methyloterricola oryzae | reverse complement strand
ACGCGCCGTTTCGATGAAGATTCGCACCTCTATCAAAACGGGTAACCCCACCTCGCGGCAAGGAACTCTGTCAGATCAAGTCTGAACTTCTACAATTGAATCGTTTCCGTATAGCTTCCCAGAATTTCTATCACGCCGCCTGGCGCTTGACAAAGTGCCTTGAAGCGCTTGGTCTATCCCTCTGTCTATCATCCCTCTGACTCAGGATAGACTGATCTGGATTGCATGACATGCTTACCCTTCCCACCGAACTGACTCGTCTCTACGAGGCCCTGCTGGCACAACATGGCGTCCTTGCGCCACAGCGCCCGTACTATCTGAAATGGCTGCGCTATTACTGGGATTTCTGTCACAAATATGCCTTGCTGTCGAGCGACCGAAAAAGTTTTCCGCCGTTTGACGAGAAGCTCTGCACCAAGGGGCAGTCAGACTCCCAGCGGCAACAGGCCCATCATGCAATCGAGCTTTACTATGAGGTCGTGTTGACCAAACGGACCGCCGGCCAGCCGCTGAATCTCTCCGCGCCCATCCGTTATCCGGCGCAGCTGGCCACGGCCGAGCCGCCGGTTCGCCCAATGGCCGCTGGCCAGAGATCACCGGTAAAGGTTGAGGCGCCTGCTCGTACTTCCCCGGCGGGCCAGACTCGGAATACCCCGACCGCCTCAGCCCATTCCGCATCACCAGCGGATTCACCTCCCGTGATCCGGGAAAACCCGCTGGTTGAACTGGGTCAAAATCACCCTGACTGTGCGGCAGAATTGCGGCTGACCGGGGCCAGTTGGGTCGAGGTCTATGATCGGCTCACCTCGGCCGTCAAAGTGCGACATTATTCCCCCAAAACGCTACAGGCCTATCGCCATTGGACCCGCAAATTTCAGTCCTTCACCAAAAGCAAGGACCCTGGGCTTCTCGCCATGGAGGACGTCAAGGACTTTCTCAGCTTTCTTGCCAATTGACCAGCGCGTGGCGGCGTCGAGCCAGAATCAGGCATTCAATGCCTTGTTGTTCCTGTTCAAGCATGTCCTGGAGAAGGATTTCGGGAAAGTCGAAGGGGGCGTGCGAGCCAAGCGGACGAAATATATTCCGGTCGTCTTGTCGCGGGCGGAGGTTGATCGTGTGATTCACTTTCTTGACTATCCC
Source organism: Methyloterricola oryzae (assembly GCF_000934725.1). NCBI lineage: Bacteria > Pseudomonadati > Pseudomonadota > Gammaproteobacteria > Methylococcales > Methylococcaceae > Methyloterricola > Methyloterricola oryzae. The sequence goes on along the minus strand of NZ_JYNS01000054.1, from coordinate 2,490 downwards.
TACGACTTGGTCGCGAAGCTGCTCTATGGTTGCGGTTTGCGGCTTTTCGAATGCCTGAAACTACGGGTGCAGGATTTGAACTTCGAGATGAGAGTTCTGACCGTGCATGACGGGAAAGGACGGAAAGATCGCACCGTACCGATGCCTCTGGCGCTGGTGCCCGCACTCAAGGCGCAACTCGAAACTGTCATGCGCGTTCATCGAGAAGACCTGGCCGCCGGCTATGCGGGGACGTTTTTGCCGAGCGCCTTGGGAGGAAAGTACAAACGTGCTGATAGGGAGTTGGTCTGGCAGTGGTTGTTCTCGGCCAAAACGCTGACCAAGTTACCCAGCACCGGGGAATACCGTCGCTACCATTTGCATGAGACCCACGTCCAAGCGGCGATCAAGCAGGCAGTGCAGCGCAGCCAAATTCCCAAACGGGCGTCGGCCCATAGTTTTCGGCACAGCTTCGCCAGCTATTTGTTGCAGGCGAACTATGACATTCGGACCATCCAGGAGTTGCTGGGGCACAGCGACGTGAAAACCACGATGATTTACACCCATACCGTGCAGAGCGTCACCCTCAAGGAGGCGAAGAGTCCGTTGGATTTCTGATAATCGACCGTCCGGTTATGGGTGGGCGGCCCGCCAAATTCGAGGCCGGTTCCGAAAGTAGCCATTCGAACGAATTTGCTGGCAACGCCGAATGACCGGTTAGGCCGATTATGCGCCTGATAACCCTGATATTGAATGACAGTGACCTAGATTGCTGCTGCCATTGACCCACCAAAATGACCACGAATGATCAGGCACATCAATTTCTTCCGATTCGGTTGCGTGGTGCTCAAGACGTCCCTTCCTTAGCGCGTTGAAGAACTTCTGCAGCCCGAGCCAGAATCGGGGCCGCATCCCTATAGTCAACGGCTATGGCGTGGAGCCCGCACGGGTGCTGCAGGATCAGACTGGGAAAGCCTTGTGCGCCCAGGCGCCGAGCCAGGTCAATCTGGAATGAAAGCTCGGCCTGCGTATCCCCGGCCCCGAGATCCCTTGCGAAGCGTGATGCATCCAGCCCGAGGTCTACCGCCAACTCGATGAGCGTACTGACGTCAGAGGGATTACGCGCCTGCAGATAGTAGGACTTCTGGATGGCCAGAATCATCGGTTCCTCGAAACGGCTGCCCTGGCGGGTTGCCGCGATCACTGCTCGACAGGCCGGATAGGTCGAACGCCTGGGTGTGCAGTTCGACCAGAAGTCGAAGTTGAAATCCGTGTCCGGTACCCGTTGCTGAATCGTACGCCAGATCGACTGGATCTTCTCTCGCATGGGCTGCGGCATGGGCTCATCGGTATCCGGCGCCAGGCCGCCGAGCACGCGCTTCAGTGTCAGTGAATCGGGTCGCTGAGCCCGGAGCTCCTCCCAGACCGGATGAAAGGCCCAGCACCAGGCCGGCAGGGCATCGAGGGCGGTGCTCACGGGCAATCACTGACAGTCTGCATGGCCTTATGCTATCCGATCATCCCCATCGGCGGCACTGGAAAAAACCTGGACATCGGCTGCACGCCGCAGCCAGTATGGCCTCGTGTTGGATTCCACAAGGCCTTCCACAGGCTTCTCCCCAGAATCTGTGGAAAGACTTCGCCTGCGAGATCGACAGAATGAGTCTGGGGGCATATTGATCGCTTGAGCACTGTGCCCGCAGCCTGGCTTCAGTGGCATTTGCCATGGCTGCCGCTGGCGCGGTTTTGCGCGCAAAGGTATCCGCATGCGCATCGAACGCCAGGGCTAAGCCGTGTTTAGTATCGCAGCCAATTGAGGGCTTCTGGCGTGCCCCCAAAAGCGACACGCTTACCAGTCATTAACTACACGGACTGCTCCACTGTCACTGGTTCGTCCCTGCCTTTGTATGTGACCACCATGCGAATGATATGGGGGCCAGGGGCCAACCCCAGACGCGTGCCGGCACCATCATCCAACTCGAATGGCGCAAGGCGCTCGGTACGATAAAAAACGTCGTCCACATAGAAATCAATCGAAGCAATGCCCGTTGGCGGCCACCAGTAGAGCCACTCTGGCATGCCAACCATCCGATTAACATCCATGCAGGCATCGTCACTTCCATCAAGCACCGGGTCTGAGCTGCAGCGCAACGGGTAACTGGTGCTGAAACGTGTGTCCACGGTCAAGGGCTTGCGTCCATCCCGGAATCGCACCACGCTGCGAACAAATTGATCGTCAGCTCCCCAGCCATAGTAGGTCAAAATTGCAGGCTCTCCACCCGCCAATTCAAATGGCGCCATATATTCCGAGCGCTTGGTTTGTGAGCTGTTATGGTAAAAGTCGACCGATCTGACGGCTGTCTCCGGCCACCAGTAAACCCATTGGGGGCCGCTTGTCGCTAAACCTTCACAAGCCGGATCCTTGCCGTCCACGACGGGGTCGGAACTGCAGCGCAGTGAGTGCTTGCCCACTTCAAAGGCGGAGGTCAAGGTCTTTGTGCCGCCATGTTT
>NZ_JYNS01000053.1 GCF_000934725.1 Methyloterricola oryzae | reverse complement strand
GATGAGTCCATGAAAGTGTCCACTAAAAACTGAAGTGGACACTATCTTGCGCAATCCATCGGGCGCCTTACAGATGGGATTACCGGACGGATACCACGTGGCCGCCGAAGGGTCACTTCCAGTTCGGTCCGCAGCCTGGACAGGGGCGACCGCAGCTCGTGGGAGGCGTCGCTGGTGAACCGGCGCTGGATCTCAAAGCTTTGTTCCAGGCGGTCGAGCATTTCGTTCAAGGTGCTCACCAGCCGCCCCATTTCGTCTTGGCTGCCGGGATGTTGCAGGCGTTCGCTGAGGCTGGCTTCGCCGATGTGGCGAGCCTGGCGCACTATCCCGTCGATGGTGCGAAACACCCGCCGGGTCAACACGGCACCGGCCGCTCCCACCGCCAGGATCAATGCCAACCCCATACCAATAAAGAGCAGGGATGCGGACTTCATGACGTGGTTGACGTCATCCAGCGATCCGGCCACCTGGATGGCCAAGCGCGATCCGCTCACCCGAACCGGCACGGATACCATGCGCGTCGGTTCCTCGCCGAACCGCGGAAGGGTTTCAAACACCGTTTCTCCGGCAGCCATGTGTTCCAGTAAGGCCGGCGGCGCGGGCAAGCGCGCCGCGCCCAGATTCGTACTTTGGGCCAACACCCGGCCATCGGCAGCGATGACCTGCAACAGGCGGTCGAGGCGGGCAAAAGAAGGGGGTACTGGACCGGCAGGCACTTCGTGGATGGCGATGGGCTGTGACGGGCTTTCCGCCAGCAGTGCCGCATCCAGTTGGCCATGGACCGCCCTGTACAGACTCCAGTACCCGGCGAAACCGGCCAAGGCGAGCACGAGGACGATTACGCCGAGATGGACAAGTGCCAGTCGCCTGCGGAAGCTAAGCACGTCCGTTTTCCTCGAGTGCCAGCCGGAACCCTCGGCCTCGCACCGTATGTATCAGGGGGTTGGCGCCGGGGATGTCCACCTTCCTGCGCAGATTGCTGATGTGGGCATCGATCAAATTGTCCAGTCCAATCTGATCCGAGATCCAGATCTGTTCGGCCAGACGGCTGCGACTGACCACCTCGCCCGGTCGGCGCATGAGCGTCTCCAGAATGGCGTATTCCTTGGCCGTCAAGTTGAGAGGTATTCCGCCCCGCATGACTCGGTGGCTCTGGGGGTCCAAAGTAAGATCGGCGACGGTCAGGATCACCGGCCGCGCCATTTCGGAGCGGCGCAGCAGCGCATGAATGCGGGCCAGCAGTTCCTCGAAGGCGAAGGGTTTGGTGAGATAGTCGTCGGCTCCGGTATTGAGGCCGGCGACGCGATTGCCCACGGTATCCTTTGCCGTCAGCATGAGGATGGGTGTCGTCACGCCCCGCCCACGCAGGTCTCCGCAAAAAGCAATTCCTTCCTTTTCAGGCAACATCCAGTCCAGCAGAATCAGGTCGTAATCCACCATCCAAGCCTGCTCATCGGCGTGTTCAGCCGAATGTGCGACATCAACCACGAAGCCTTCCTCCTGAAGTCCTCGCGACAGAATTTTCGCGGCTTTCCTGTCATCTTCGACCAACAGGACCCTCATAGGGCTTTCCTGTCATCTTCGACCAACAGGACCCTCATAGGACAGAACCTTTTCTTTCTTCGTGCAAGCGGAAATTCATCCGCCGAATTTTATCCGCCGATTCGATGGGCACCGCGATCCTGAAGAAGAATTCAGGTTTTCTTGAGCTTTTCTTCAGGCGGGCTTCGCTATCCTAGGGCGCATTCCAAACTGCCCTTCATCACACTCTTCACGCTTTAGGAGAAGACCATGAAGCTTGAAACACTGAAGCTTGTGCTTACCCGGCGCCTCATCAGGAAACATTTCACCCACCATTTCCGCCGCTTGGCGATCCTGGAGACGCTGCGCGGCGTGCAGGTCGCCGGTGAAGTGCCCGCGACGCTAAGCCAGTCCTTGACAGACGCGGCCCTCCAGGACCCCGAAGAACTCCTCGCCCGCTTGAACACCCACGCCAATGGCCTGGATGAGCTGGAAGCCAACGCGATCCGGGATCGCGTCGGCCGCAACGAGGTGGAGCACGAGAAGCCCCTTCCATGGTGGCTGCATCTTTGGCATTGCTACAGCAATCCCTTCAGCCTGCTGTTGACGATGCTGGCGGTGATTTCCTACTTCACCGAAGATCTCAAGGCGGCCGTCGTCATCTCCCTGATGATCGTGCTATCCACCGTCATCCGCTTCGTGCAGGAATCAAAGTCGAATCGGGCTGCGGAGAAACTCAAGGCCATGGTCAGCAACACCGCCACCGTGTTGCGGCGTGACGTTGCCGAAACCGTCGCGACCGATGCCCGCCGCTGGTATGGCATCACCTTCCATCCCAAAGAGGCGCTGCCGATGGATATCCCCATGCGCGACGTGGTGCCCGGCGACTTGGTCCTGCTGTCCGCGGGCGACATGATCCCGGCGGATCTGCGGATCCTCACAGCCAAGGACCTGTTTATCAATCAGGCGGAGATTACCGGTGAGTCGCTGCCGGTCGAGAAATTCACACAACTAACCAAGTCTGATGCCCGCAGTCCCATTGAACTGGAGAGCATTCTGTTCATGGGTACCAACGTGGTCAGCGAAACGGCCACCGCCGTAGCGGTGGAAACCGGCCCAAGGACCTAATTCGGCGCGCTCGCGCAGCGCGTGATTGCCACCGACCGCGCGCCGACGGCCTTCCATGTGGGGGTCAACCAGGTCAGTTGGGTGCTCATTCGTTTCATGATGGTCATGGCCCCGATCGTACTGTTGATCACCGGCTTCACCAAGGGCGACTGGCTGGAAGCGGCATTGTTCACTCTTTCGGTTGCGGTAGGTCTGACGCCGGAGATGCTGCCCATGATCGTGACCGCCACCCTGGCCAAGGGCGCGGTGGTTACGTCCGGCAAGAAGGTGGTGGTCAAGCGCCTGGATGCCATCCACAACTTCGGCGCCATGAACATCCTGTGCACCGACAAGACTGGGACGCTGACCCAGGACAAGGTGGTTCTGGAGCATCACGCAAACCTATTCGGCGAGGATTCCGACGAGGTGCTCGAGTACGCCTATCTCAACAGCTGCTATCAGACTGGCCTGAAGAATCTTCTGGAGGTGGCTGTGCTGGAGCATGGCGAAATCCATCGAGAACTAGAGGTCACCCGGAATTTCCGCGAGGTCGACGAGATACCTTTTTATTTTCACCGTCGCCGTATGTCGGTGGTGGTGAGCGAACGCCGGGACCGTCATCTCTTGATCTGCAAGGGAGCCGTGGAGGAAATCCTCGGCGTCTGCACCCGCATTAGCCATGGCGAACGAATCGAGACGCTGGACGATGTCGCCCTGGCGTGTGTGCGGGAAACCACCCGGGAATTGAATGACGACGGCCTGCGAGTGATCGCCGTGGCAATCCGCGAGTTCGAGCCGGATCGGGAGACCTACCATGTGGACGATGAATCCGACCTGGTCCTGATCGGATACATCGCCTCCCTCGACCCGCCCAAGGAAACTGCCGCGCCGGCACTGCAGGCGCTGAAGGATAACGGTGTGGCGGTGAAAGTCCTCACCGGCGACAACGAACTGGTCACCACCAAGGTCTGCCGGGTAGTGGGTTTGCCGGAAAGCATCCCGATCTTGGGGCCGGACACCGAGGATATGGACGACGATACGTTGGCGCTTACGGTGGAGGCCAACACGGTGTTCGCCCGTCTAACACCTGCCCACAAGGAACGCATCGTTCGGGTGCTACGCAACTGCGGGCATGTAGTGCGATTTCTCGGCGACGGTATCAACTGTAGAAGTTCAGACTTGATCTGACAGAGTTCCTTGCCGCGAGGTGGGGTTACCCGTTTTGATAGAGGTGCGAATCTTCATCGAAACGGCGC
>NZ_JYNS01000052.1 GCF_000934725.1 Methyloterricola oryzae | reverse complement strand
GCCCGCATGCGGTCCACATTCCGGCTCAGGGTCGAGACATCCATCTGTAGGGCATCGCATACCGCAGCGGGACGCGCCGTGCCCATCTTCCAGGCAGCCACCAGGATAGTCACCTGGCTCACCTTGAGACCCAGCGGTCGGAGTCCTTCGTCATAGAGGTTGGTCACAAGCCGGTTCAGCATGCGCACGCGACGGGCGATGCAGTCAGCCGCGATGGCGTCGATGGTGAGCGATGAGTCCGGCATGTCGATTCCTCCTGCATGCGTTTGTATATGCAACTACAGGCGTCTGTCAAGTGCCATTTCGGGTGACACTGAAGGATCTCCTTGTTCAATCGCCGCCAAAAAGCCAAGATCAGACTATAAGTGCCCGCATGACTGCGCCCACTCTAACGCACCACACGCGCCGCCAGCTTCAGCAGATCGAGTAAGTCCAAGACCCTGACGAGATACTGGTCCTTGATCCGGTAAGGGTCGTCGGTTTTTCCGCTCCAGCTGTCGCCCAAGGCATCCACAAATCGCTCAAGCCGTTTGCCGTAAAAGCCTGTTTTCGCCAGCAGGGGATCGAGCACGACGGTCGAAAGCGTCACCAGAATACCGGTCGCCACCATCAGGGCTCCCGTTGACGCGGCGATTAGGCCGACGGACGCGCTGGCGGGAAAGACACCGTAGTACCAGGTGCCCAGCGTATTTCCCAGCCAGAATTGATTGATTGCCAATTGCTGGGCGAGGGCGGTTGCCGTCGCTGTGCTGGCGGAAAGTAAGCCGGGCGTGGCTTTCTGTAAGGCTGCATAGCCGCTCGCCAGGGTGATGAGGTTGCCTGCAAGTTCGGAAACCGCGAGCCTGGTTTTTGCGTGCTCGGCCAGGTTCGCTTCCAACGCCTGACGGAAAGCCAAACTCTGACTATGGGCCTCGATGTCGGCCAGGTAATCGGCGCAAACGGCTGCCACCTCCGGCTCCTCGAGGATGTATTGGAGTAGTGCGTCCTTGGTGGCTGTGCGCGACCCTTGCGAGACTGGCAGTTCCAGCAGTTCGGTTTGGATGACCCAGTTGATTTCCTCCTGATAGCGGGTCGTCATGCCGGAGGGGACTTTGCTAAGCCGCCCGCCGACTTGCACGGCGCCCAGCTTTTCACACAGGTAACCCATTCCGTGAGCCACGAAGGCGGGCAGTGCCCACACGGCATTGACCGGCACCTTGTAGATGTCATGGAGGAGGCTGCGCCGCTGCAGTGCGAGGGCACCCCGGAATGAAAAGTGCCGTTCCACGAATTCCGGAATCTTCGCTGTGCGGCTGGCCACGTAGGTGGCAATACCGCGCGTGACGGCCACTTCGATACGTCTTCTTTCGTCTTGTTCCATATGTGCTTGTTTTCGCTGACCATCGGTGTCGCCGCAGTTAGCCCTCAGGGAAGCCCAATCTGACGCGGCTTGCCAGGCGTCAAGGCGTTACAAATGCACGGCACACGCTTTCGGCTTCAGCCCATGCGTGATCGAAGCCCACCAGTGAGAACCTGGCAGGATGCCCATCTGGTAAGGTGACAGCGAGCACCTGATAAGTCTTCAGGGCAGCCTCGGGGACCGAGGAACGCGTCCGTTGCGGAGTCTTCCAAAGTATCGAAGAGTTTAAGGAAGCCACCATGCAGTATCTCGAACATCCACAATACTCATCCTATGCATTACCACTGGACCGCCCCGACTGAAGCGATCCTGGCCAAAGTGGACAAAGCTAAAGATTGGTTGAGGGCGTTACTCTACTTTGTTTTGCCTACCCTCTTAGGCGGAGTTGGTGCTTTAGGTGAGCGGCTTGATTAGGCATCACCCTTCTTAACGGGGGACAAATCAGTTCGACAGAATTCCGGCCTTTCCAAGAATAAAGAGGACAAATCCGAAGGAAATCGATCCAAGGAACAGAATGCCCATTTATGACCAGCCCGGTCAAATAGGTCAATCCCCATTTTAATGCAATTTTCAATTCTAGTGCGTTCAGTATACGTTGAAATGTTATACTCCTGATGAGAGAAGGACTCAATTTTCCTAATTACAGCCTCTGGGCCACCTAAATACGAAAAATGCCATCCGGCACTCGGGAATATCTTATACTCCGAAGAATTTTGACGTCTAGAATTAAAACTTCCGAGATTTTTATTGCTTGCTGCATTGCCAGTCATACAAACCGGAAGGATCCAATTAGAATTCCCGGAACCAACACCAATGCAGTTCATGAAATAATAAAAGAAATCCATTTCAAGCCTTGCAATTGGAATATTTCTAGAGCACATGGCCGCGTAAATCTTATCGATCGTATCCGCATTCCATATTTCATCAACATCAGTCAGGACTACAAGGCAGTCATCATCCAATTGCGAGACCTCTGATTGAAGCTTATTCCTTTGGCCCGCCTCAAGTAACCAAGCTGGATGCGATGAATCGTATTGGTTTGGTCTATCGAAATTGAATCCGGATATGTCTGGATCGTATTTTATATGTATAATTTTATCCATCCATACCTCAAAATCTGCAGCATTTTCAGCAAATTGCAGAGGCTTTGATTTTCCAGAAAAATTCCTAGTTGATTCGCACAACACAAATTTCTCTACATGATTGTAGAGATATGCAAGCCTGATTTTTAATAAGCTCAGTTCGTCATTAAAAATGAAGCAATCATATATTTTTGGACGACGATTAGCGGTAACAAACGAGTCAATTGATATCTTCCTGTCCTTTGTAAGTTTTACTAATTTATATCCAAGCTTCCCAATAATTTTTTTAATAAAGTTTTTCATTGTATGTTTAATCTTGAATCGATAAACCTCTATTTATCCAGCATAAGCGGATGAATTATTAAGCCACTATCTCCATCCTATCGTTTTCATGAGATATCGTCCAAATCTCGAACAGAATCCAAGTTGCTTCAGAGTTAGTCGGTGTCAATATGAAGATTCCTATCCGAGGCTGACGGAGCCTTTTTTTGCAGCATCTTCCGAGTATATGGAGCCCTTGCTAATGTTCGTAGAAAACGACGGATCCGCGCTTCTAATCATCTTTTATAGACATTTTCAGGTAGAGTGGGAGCTTCTCGACTGTATTCCCCAGACCAGCTTAGAATGTCTCGAAGTTCCATGCTGCCGAAGGGTTTCTCCTAGGGTTAGAGAGGCACGGATTAAATCGGTTTTCCCCTTGCGAAGTGCGAGTTACCGGATGATTGCAAAAGGCCGCAAGAACTTTAAAACGAATTGATCAGTGCTTCCCAAACTTTAATCGAGTGTGGAGATAGTAGAGCAGTCGAAGAAGTACATTCGAATACGTAAGAGCACGGTGGATTTTATGCTGACTACAGGAACAGCTAAGAGGGGGTAGACACAAAAATCTATAATGGCAACCGAGTATCACAATAGCAAATTGGTTGCCGATGGGACAGCGTGGAAGGCCATCTAAGATTCCGTCTGAGCGGTGGTGCTGGAGTTGGCAACGGCGAAGCCCTTGGCGATGCTTGGCGAATTGGCGGCGTTTTATCACGAACGGACCGGAGTCCGGGTGCATGTGGCGACTCTGCGCAAGGTGCTGAGGGAGGCGGGCATGGTCCGGGGATCAAGGTGGCCCGGCGTGCGCGGTCTACGTAACCGAACCTGGTGGCGGCGCGAAGGTATGGCTACGTGAAACGTCATCGGCAGGCGGCGCCCGAGCAAAGCTGTCCGAGCTCGTTGGCTGATGACGAGTGGGCGTTGGTGAAAGACCTGTTCAAATCGGACGGCAAGCAGGGTGTTCCGCCGAAGGTCTCGCGCCGGGCATTGGTGGAAGCGTGTTGATATGTGGTGCGCACGGGTTATGCCTGGCGACTGTTGCCGCAAGACTTTCCGCACTGGGACAATGTCTACAAGACATTTCGGCGCTGGAGCGGGAAAGGTCGCTTTTTAAGCGATGCATGATCGTCTGCGGGCGCTGTGGCGGGCGCGGGAAGGGCGCGAACTGACCCTCGGCGTGGCCTGAAAAAACTAAGGAGACCAGTCTCCCGAGTTTTTCACCTCGCCAGCAAGCCGCCGCCGAGTCCGGCCTGATCGAGCAGAAAGCCAATCAAGCCCTGCGCGTCGCCAATGTGCCCGAGGACACCTGCGAGGCGACTGCAACCTAACCCAGGCATAACCCCGATAGAAACGAAAAAGGCCTGCATCGCTGCAAGCCTTGGTTTTATTTGGTGGGCCATGTAGGGATCGAACCTACGACAAACGGATTAAGTGTAGAAGTCGCGACCTGATCTGACAGTTACCCGTTTTGGGTGCGCTGGGTTGTCAGATCAGATTCAACTGACCGACTTTCTGGTTCCACACCTCCTTTCCAGCGTGAAGCGTTTGTAGGGGAGTGCGACCGCAACACATCTTACCCT
>NZ_JYNS01000051.1 GCF_000934725.1 Methyloterricola oryzae | reverse complement strand
CCGCCGGATATCTGGAGGCACTTACGCTGCCCGATTCGCGCAGCCAACGCCGCGCCAGGTTGGCGTTGATGCCGTGTGCCAGCGCGACCGCGGCAATTGAGGCACCGGGCTGTCGGCAGGCGTCCACCACCTGCCGCTTGAAATCAACGCTATGGAAGCGTCGGGTACGCTTGGGAGATGAGTCCATGAAAGTGTCCACTAAAAACTGAAGTGGACACTATCTTGCGCAATCCATCGGGCGCCTTACAGATGGGATTACCGGACGGATACGGTTCATCGACGCTGCCGAGCGTTTAGTCCGTTTAGGTCTGCGCCAGGACTACAGCGAGAACACCCAAGAGCTCGAAGAGATTCGCGGTCGACTACAGACTCTCGAAACCGCAACAGAAATCCTTAAAGGCCGCCCAGTCGCCTCCTGCGTTTTCGATGAACTGTCGTTCGACACCCCACTCAACCGCATACTAAGATCCACCTGTCAGCGCGTATCTCGCCTGGAAGGCATATCTTGCAACGCGCGCAGACGAGCGAGGCGTCTCGCGTATCGCATGGATGACATCGGCCCTCTCCGCCACACCGATCGGCGCCTCAAGCCGGATCGACTCACTCAGAGCTACATCCCTCCCATATCTTTAGCTCGTCTCATCCTCGATGGCTGTGGTATTGCGCTATCAGACGGCCAAAACCAAGGAACCTCGTTCCTGCTCCGGACGCCAGAGCTAATTGAAGACGGCCTCCGATCGATTATTGCCGAGGGCTTACCTCACATCCAGGTTGCCAAGCGCCGCCAGATGCTCGGTGACTCAGGGATCTCCATGAACCCCGACATTGTTTTCGGAGACCGTCTCGCTGTCGCTGACGTCAAGTACAAATACTTTGGTCGTGACTGGAATCGCAACGACTTCAACCAGGTCGTGGCTTTCGCGACTGCCTTCGAAAGTCAGCGTGGCGCGCTCTTCGGTTTTGTCAGCGATTCCGTCTTCCCAAGAACTGCGATTGTTCAAGTTGGCCGAGTCGAGACCACGAGAATTGCCTGGCCTGTTGGACCCGGCACATCACCCGAGGTTGTAGCAAATACTATGGTTCACGGTCTGAGCGGTTGGCTATCTGGGCAGTCGACTAATTTCGACCATTAAGCAAAATGAATCGCTCCGGCTAATTTAGACGTCCGTAATCACCCTGTCCGATATTTGTGCGCTGGCGAAACCCCCGGGCGACGCTGTAGCGACTTGTTGCACATACCTTGGTGTGCTTGCTATCGGCTCGTGCTTGCCCGGGCTCCCCCCATTCCCGCACAGGCGCCCTTACCGAGAGCGCGTTCACGGGATTCATTTGCTTCCAATAACTGATGCATTCAGTGGTTGCTGGTGGAGGGGGATGTTTGAAGGTGGAAGCGGCTCTAAGAGCTGGGAACCGCGGCGTGAATTGGTTGAATGAGGCATATACGCGCACGCGTACCACCCTACGGTATCCCTTGCACTGCCGATCGGGCGCGCATGGAAGCGCGCTTGCGCTCTTGCTCTTGGGCGCGCGGGATGCGCGCCCAAGAGCAAAAAGAAAGGTGTAGAAAAAATTAAGTCGAAATAGATCTGTATGAATCTCTATGAAGAGTGCTTAACGCAGGAAGAATCTATATTAAAAGGTTACAGAAAGAAAACTCTCAACAGGGCGCACCCATGAGCCTTTGCTGCTTGAGCTTTAGATCGGCCATCATAAAGCGTGAGCCGCATGCCATGATGGAAGGGAGAGGATAAGTGTCATAGGCGTGCTTGGCTCCAAGACGGAGCGGGCCCAGGAAGGTCCTTTTGTCGGAGTGCGGTGGTGCATGACGACACCCCACACCGAACCTAGGCTTTCAGATTTTTTTACTGTAGCACTCTGTCAGCACTCTAGCGCTGAGAGCTAACAGACAGCGGTAACAGCAAGTCAATGATTTAATTGGTCGGGGTGAGAGGATTCGAACCTCCGGCCACTGCCTCCCGAAAGCAGTGCTCTACCAGGCTGAGCTACACCCCGAAGTGAGATTTTTCAGTAGCTGCGCTCTACTGAAAACTGTGCGAGTCGGACCAGGGCGGTCTTGAACTCTGATTCGGGGAGGCATTTCAAGGATGTGATCGCCTTGTCTGCTTCCTCCCGAGCGCGCTGCGCAGTATACGCGATCGCATCCGTTGACTCAACGATTTCATAAACTTCCTTGAAGCGTTCGCGCTCGCCTTCGCGGATAGCCTCGCGCAAGAGGTCTGCTTGAGCGGCGGTGCCGTGCTCGATTGCGTAGATCAACGGCAGGGTCGGTTTGCCTTCCGCCAGGTCGTCGCCCAAGTTCTTGCCAAGGGCTTCCGGGTCGGCCATGTAATCCAGCGCGTCGTCGATCAACTGAAAAGCGATCCCAAGGCGCAGGCCGTATTCGCGCAGGCCCAGTTCGATCTCGGACGATGCCTTGACCAGCACCGCCGCTAGTTGGGCCGCCGCGCTGAACAGGATCGCCGTCTTGCGCGATATGACTTCCAAGTACTTCTGTTCGGTGGTCGCCGGATTATTGCAGTTGAGCAGTTGCAGGACCTCGCCTTCAGCGATGGCCGTGGTGGTGGACGACAGTATCTGCATGATGCGCATCTCGCCGACGCTCACCATGAGTTCGAAGGAGCGCGAGTAGAGGTAGTCGCCGACCAAGACACTGGCCGAATTGCCCCAGAGGTTGTTGACCGTTTCCTGGCCGCGGCGCAGCGAGGATTCATCGACGACGTCATCATGCAGCAGAGTCGCTGTGTGGATGAATTCGATTACCGCCGCCAGTGTGATGTGCTGCTGGCCATCGTAGCCCAGCGCCCGGGCGGCCATCAGCAAGAGCATGGGCCGAAGGCGCTTGCCGCCGCTGGATACGATGTAGTTGCCGATCTGGTTGATCAGCACAACATCCGAACTGAGCTCGCGGAGGATGAGTTGATTGACGCCCGTCATTTCGTCCTGGACCAAGCGCCTGATATCGGCGAAGTCCACGCCGGAAGGCTGGGATTCGTTTAAGTTAACGCTTGCAGGGCTAAGGGTCGTCATGTGTGGTTCCCGCCCGCGAGCGGGGCATCTATACCGGCAAATAAAATAGCCGAATCGTATGTAATTCGGCTCATGCATGTCAAGTAAATGCCTGCGCTAGCTTTTATATTCAATTGGTTGGGCGCCTTGGTCGGGGTGTGGTCAGGGGTTCAAAGCCCCGCCGCACGAACTGCCTGAACCGGCCGTGCAGCCAAAGCAATGCCCGGCTGTGACGATGGTGTCGCGTTGCAGCGCCGCAGTCGTCAGATTTCGCACATGGGTACGGCGTCGGCCGAGGGGCAGTTCCAGCATCTGATTAAAGTCGCAGTCGTAAACCGTTCCATCCCAGCCGATGCTGATCAGGCTACGACACATGACCGCCGGCAGATTCTCTTCGCGGTACGATTCGCGCAAGAGCTGCATGTAGCGATCGAGCTCGCTTCGCTTTGACAAATCCGCGGCGAAACGCTGAATTGGCATATTGGCAAGGGCATAGAGGCGATTGAATTGAATGCCAAAGTGCCTTTGCAAGTGGTCGCGGTAGGCTGCCTCCAATTCCGGTTGCGAAGGGGGCAGGCGCGCGCCTTGTGGATTGTAGACCAGGTTCAGTGGCAGATTGTCATTCATACCGGCGTAGCCGAGTTCATTTAGACGCCTCAGGGCTCGGATGCTTGTCTGGAAAACGCCCCGGCCGCGCTGACGGTCGACATTGTCTTCCAGATAGCAGGGGAGCGAGGCAATGATCTCGACTTCCCAGTCCGCCAGGAAGGCTGCGAGGTCTTCGAGCCCCGGTTCCTCCAGGACTGTGAGGTTGCATCGGTCGATCACGTGCACGCCCAGTTCTCTCGCCTTGATCACCATATGCCTGAAATGGGGATTCAGTTCCGGCGCGCCGCCGGTCAGGTCCAATGTAGTGGCGCCGGATTCCGCAAGGAATTGCAGGACGCAGTTGACCGTTTCCAAATCCATGGCTTCCGTGCGGGCTGGGCCGGCGTCCACGTGGCAATGCCGGCACGCTTGATTGCAGCGGTAGCCGAGGTTGGCCTGCACCGTATCCAGTTCGGTTCTCTGGAGTGAGGGGAAGTGGCTGGCCGTAGGCGGGGGTGAGAGGGGTGCGTTCATTGCTAAGACGGCTGATAACGTTCAGCTGTGTTTTTGGGGATGCGGGCATTGCCCGCGACTTACCTGAGGCGAAGATACGCTAAGCGGGGTGCAATGTCGCCTGCTGCGTCGTGCTGGCTACCGGCGTTCCGTGTGCCCCATTATGTGGCGCGTATGGCGGGCTCGTTCCCAGGTAACTCAGTGTTTTAACGCAAACCATTGACCCGGGGCGCCGTCGTTGACAGTCATTACCTTTCTACCTTAAAGTTCACCGCGATTCTTAGGCCCAAACTATTGGAGAATACTCATGGCAAAACCCCTCATTCAGATGGCTCTGGACTCTCTGGACTATGACCAGACCGTAAAACTGGCCGGGCTGGTTGCTCCCTATGTGGACATCCTGGAAATCGGCACCCCCTGCATCAAGTACAACGGCATCCGCCTGGTCAAGGAACTGAAGGCCAAGTTCCCGAACAAGAAAGTCCTGGTCGACCTGAAGACCATGGACGCTGGCCTGTACGAAGCCAAGCCCTTCTTCCAGGCTGGCGGCGACATCTGCACCGTGCTGGGCGTTTCTGGCCTGGCCACCATCAAGGGTGTGATCGAGGCTGCCAATGCCTACGGCAAAGAAGCCCAGATCGACTTGATCAACGTGCCGAACAAGGCTCAGTTGGCTGCTGAAGCCGCCGCTGCCGGCGCTCACATCATGGGCGTGCACACCGGTCTCGACGCTCAGGCTGCCGGCCAGACCCCGTTCGCCGACCTGCAGGCAATCTCCAACCTGAAGCTGCCGATCAAGATCTCCGTGGCAGGCGGCATCAATGCGTCCACCGTGCAGCAGGTTGCCAAAGCCGGCGCCAGCATCGTGGTCGTGGGCGCAGCCATCTACGGCGCAGCGTCTCCGTCTGCGGCTGCGAAGGAAATCCGCGGTCTGGTTGACGCGCTGTAAGGGCTGGCCATGCATCAGGAACTGATCTTCGGGAAAATCAACGAGAT
>NZ_JYNS01000050.1 GCF_000934725.1 Methyloterricola oryzae | reverse complement strand
CACACCAAGACCCGGGCGCGGCATCCACAGACCAATGGCATCTGCGAACGCTTCCATAAAACCCTGTTGCAGGAGTTTTATAAAGCCGTCTTCCGCAAGAAGCTTTATCTCTCCGTGGACGAACTGCAGGCCGACCTGGATGCCTGGATCGAGCACTATAACCAGGAGCGAACCCATCAGGGTAAGATGTGTTGCGGTCGCACTCCCCTACAAACGCTTCACGCTGGAAAGGAGGTGTGGAACCAGAAAGTCGGTCAGTTGAATCTGATCTGACAACCCAGCGCACCCAAAACGGGTAACTGTCAGATCAGGTCGCGACTTCTACAGGTAATGGAATGGGTGCTGAGTATGCATCGGCAGAATCGGCGCTCAAAATCTTTCCGCTACTATCCAGAGCAAGCCCGATCATTTTTCCCCGCGCTGTCGCATCAATCTCGCACCCACGGACTGTGCCATCCGGAGAGCTAACCACTTCGGCCTGTTTAACGACTGCGTTGGGGTGCGCTCGCTTAATGCTGTTGGCGATCAAAGCCGGCAGTTCGGTTGTATTAATGGCCTTCTCGGTTTCAAGCAGGCTACCGTCTTGAGTGTAGAAGGCAGCCTCCGTATTGCCGTTGTGTTTGAATTCGATCTCATAGACGGTTTTCCCGTCCTTCACTTCCTGCAAACAACTCGCTTGCCTGGCGTCCAA
This sequence comes from Methyloterricola oryzae, assembly GCF_000934725.1. Lineage (NCBI taxonomy): Bacteria > Pseudomonadati > Pseudomonadota > Gammaproteobacteria > Methylococcales > Methylococcaceae > Methyloterricola > Methyloterricola oryzae. Next base: position 4,473 of record NZ_JYNS01000050.1, on the reverse strand, counting down.
GAATTGCTTTTGGAACGCTGAAGAAATGGCTGGGAGTATTTGCTCTCGGCTCAGCCTGTTCTCTTCTGCTGCCATAACAAGGGATGACAGGAAGAACAGATCTAATGCCGAGATTGAAACCATGCTGGATTCCATCATTCGACTCCGAGACTAAGGAACAAGGACTGGGCATCGACTAAGCGCATGGTCGAGGATCGTTTTATCTGTCGAACCTTAAGGTTGCATTATGTGTTGATCATCGCCCGGGGACTTTTTTGCTTTCGACGAATAGGTTGTCTGGATGCATGCTCTTGGCTGGACACCGATACCCGGAGTCAGGTCGTCAGTCTGAGCTATATCCTGGGCCCCTGGAGTTTTCGGATCGTCTCGCCGCCCTGGTTCCGCCACCGCGCAAGCACCGGCAGCGCTACCACGGCGTGTTGGCGCCGAATTCGTCCCTGCGACCGGCAGTCACGGTCTACGCCAGCCTGCCTCTTGAGGCCTCGCTGCCATCCGTGCCACTTCAGGAAGACACCCGAGCACCCGAGGACCCGAGCAAATGACCGAAAGCCGACGGAATAGCCCCGCCCACTACTTGTGGCGCGCCCTGATCGCCCGCATCTATCAGGTCGTGCCGTTGCTCTGCCCGGAATGCGGAGGCGAGATGCGGCTGATCGCATTCATCACCGAACCGGGACCGGTGCAAAGCGTCCTGTTCCATATTGGCGAACCCGCCAAATCTCCACCGATTTCTTCCGGCCGCTCTCCGCCCGTGATGAAGTGCTTCGATTGGGATCAGTCCACCGCTCATGGCGCGGAGCGGGGTGAACCAGATCCTGAATACGAATTCGATCAAACGGTGAGGTGATAACTCACCGTATCCCTTGTTGATCGCCCGGTTGCCGACTCGTCGCTTCGAGACCGACGGGTTCCATTTGTGCCGATTTCCCGTCGATTTCCCGTCAATCCGCTGGTCAATGTGCCTTGCACCGTCGCGACTCCCTTGGCGGCCCCGAAAAAGATCATTCTCGCCACCTCATCAACCGATCAGGTGAGTTGACAAGCCCCAATCACAGTCGCATCCTTCGGCCTCAATGGGCACACCACCCATTGAATTTCCTATTCTTTGACCACCATGGCCTGGCACAGGTGTCGCCAGATCCCGCGGTGCCAGCACACGGGCATGTCGTAAAATCCAGTCCATATTCAGGCTTCTTCTTCCCAAAGCCCTTGAGACTGGACGCGAAGCTCTCGCAGGTCGCCTCCAAAACCCCTGCGGCGCCACGACGACAAGGATCACAGCCAAACCATCCATTCCGCGTCGGGCTCGGGAAGATCAGAATTGATAGACCATCCCGGTCCGAGCGCGTGCCATCAGCACACTCGATGAGAACAAGCGGGTTGGTGTGTAGGGAATGATCGGGAGAACGTGCTTAGAGGTTGAAGGATCAGACCATGCCCCCAATTTCCGTACCCGTCCCGCGCTTTTGCATCGGCGCAATTGGTTTATTTAAACCAAGGTGCTCAATAACGTATTGATTTTATGATCCACATAAGCGGCATAAGTATTGCTATCTTGATCAATAGGCCCACTTTCGGCGCCGCGTCGTGACGCCCCTTTACTACGCGTCATTGCGTCTCTCCTTTCTTGAATCGGTTCGCGCCCTATGTGTGGTATTGCAGGTTTATTCCAAAAATCCGGTACGGTGGACGAATCCCGGCTAAAAGCCGCGTCCCGGAGATTGAGTCACCGTGGGCCAGACAGTATTGGCTCCTTTATCGATGGCAAAATTGGATTGGCCCATACTCGGCTCGCCATCATTGATCAGCTGGGAGGCCAGCAGCCACTCCTCAGTGAAGATGGCCAATTGGCGCTGATCGCAAACGGCGAGATATACAACTATCCGGAACTTACAGCGGATCTGAAGTCTGCCGGCCGGCACTTAACGACGCATTCGGATAGCGAATGCATTCTGCACAGCTACGCGTTGGATAGTAACGGTTTCATTGAGAAGCTGAGGGGCATGTTTGCCTTCGCCATTTATGACCGTACACGGCAAAGGTTGACGCTGGCCCGCGACCGCCTGGGCATAAAGCCGCTTTACTACGCCGTGCTTGCTGACAGGGTGGCATTCGCCTCTGAAATCAAGGCATTACTGCCTCTCTTGGGTCAGGCACCCGCAATCAACATACATGCATTGGCTCAGTATGCTCAAAATGAATTCATTACCGGCGAAGAAACCATTATCCAGCAGATAAAACGGGTTCTGCCGGGGGAAATGATTTCCATAGATGCAAAGTTGAGGATTTCGCGCTGTATATACTGGAGTCCCCTGCACATCGCCAGCCGCACCATTCAGTACGAGGATGCGGCTGAAGAATTCAGCGCATTGTTTCGCCAAGTGATGTCGGAACATATGCGCTCGGATGTTCCATACGGACTCTTTCTCTCCGGTGGGCTGGATTCCGCGTCGATCCTGGGAATGCTGGACAAGCTGGCCTGCGGCCCCGTCAAGACCTATTCCGTGGGCTATTCGGACGTGCAAACGTACGATGAATTGGCCGACGCGAAGCGAATGGCCGATCGCTTTGGCGCAGACCACACGGAGCTGCGGCTGGACCGGGATGGGGTCTTAAGTCAGTGGGTTCGTTCCATATGGGCGGCCGATGACCTCATGCTTGACTATGCGAGTCTCCCCACAGCCCGTCTGGCGGAATGCGCACAAGCTGGCCTGAAAGTGGTTTTCACCGGCGAAGGGGGCGATGAAGTTTTTGCGGGTTATGGCCGCTACCGCCCCAATCCTCTCACACGCCTGCTCAAAAATCTGCGGAGGTCAGGGTCAGGTGGTTTCAGAACCCTTGAGGCAATTCGCACCGTGGGATCCAAAGCATCGTGGGACAGCAAACTGACAAAAACCGAAGGTGCTTTCCGAAAGCCGATTATCGAGGCCTGGCAGCGCACTCCGGAGAGTTGGTCATTCCTTCAACGTGCCCAATACACGGACATGTGCACCGCGCTGCCGGACAATTTGCTGGTTAAAGTCGATCGCATGTTGATGAGCTTCGGGATCGAGGGACGGGTACCCTTTCTCGACCATCGGGTCGTGGAGTTTGGGCTATCGCTGCCCGACCACCTGAAGGTCAGCGGCCGCGAGGGCAAACACTTCCTGCGCCGATGGTCGGAAAGTCTGCTTCCCTCCGATTACGTCCATCGAAAGAAGCGCGGGTTCGGCGTTCCGCTGCGCCAATGGCTCCGAGGCGATTTTCTCGATCGACTGGAGATAAAGCTCGGCAACAATCGCGCCGTGAAGGAGTGGTTCAACCTAGAGGCCTTACCGGAACTGTTCGCGGTCCAACGGACTAATGGCACAGCATTGAGGGAAATCATCTGCCTACTGCAATTTGCAATCTGGCATCGCTTGTTTGTTGAAGACTCGAACCTGACCCCTTCATCCAGTGAAAACCTGCTCGACTGGATTTCCTGACCACTGCGTCACGAGGACTGCTGCCGGCCCCTGAGAACCGACTCTGGCGAACGCCAATTCAGGCCTGGCACAAAATATCGATCGTGTCGCCATTTTTGCGAAACCTGAAATTGGGCCTTTTGCAAGATCTACATCGCAGAGAATGGCCTTGAGCTATCGGCTAATCAGACAATCAAGCCACTTTGGAGCGTAATTTCAAAGCATCTCCGCATTGCGCCCGAAAGTGTCGAGGAGGATGACCTGAAGCGTATCCTTTCAGGACTCAGCTCCATCGTTGATGGCATCGGCTCCTATCGCACGCATGCTGGCAGTGCCAACGGGCACATTGGGCGATCCTACCGCGTGGTTCCTCGGCATGCACGTCTCGCAGTTCATTCCGCGCACACGCTCTGTCTCTTTGCCTTCGAAACGTGGCAAGCGCGTCGGGGCGGAGGCTAACAAATTGTCCAAGCCGACGCCGCTTCGCAGCACGGATTAACTCAAGTGCTACCCGAGAAAGCGGTCATTCCAAAATAGCTGAACTAGGGATTCTCGGATGACGGCAATGGCCGATTTTTGCTCGCTCGACTAATAGGTGTCACTGACCGCTCCGCTTCGTTCCTTGCGATTCCTTCCCAGCCAGTGACGACCTGGCCTGCAGAGTAACCAAGTCGTAGTAGGACCGTCTGTCCATGGACGGAGACTTTTTAAATGGGCGCTTGTTGGTCTCGCAGGGGCAGGCACCGCTCGGGTGTTGAAAGGTAATCCGATGTGAGGTGTCACGATTCTACAAACCGGCCACTGCCGGTGTGGTATCGAGGCTTGCCTTCGGCTGTTCCTTCGGAGTTGGGATCACCTGCGCGAGACTGCCCCTGGCAGACAGATTGCGGATCAGTGGCACCGAGCCTGGCACCATCGCGATGCTGCCCCGTGCGGAGAGATTCTTGGTCGTGGGAGTCTGTGCGTCCTGAGCAGCGATGTGCGCTCCGGATTTCCCTTGCGCCTGTGCAGCGCCCATCGGCGCCAGGAT
>NZ_JYNS01000049.1 GCF_000934725.1 Methyloterricola oryzae | reverse complement strand
TGTTTGGCCATCGGAAAACCCGATATCGTGGGCTGAAGAAGAACACCCATCAATGGCAAGTGCTGTTCGCGCTGACCAACGTCTATCGGGTTCGACGCCACCTGCTTGCCATGCGCGCGGCCTAAGGTCACAGGTAAGGTGCGCCCGCAGTTCGCCGTTGGGGTACAAGCCACGGGCGGATTTGCCCCCAAAAACGCTCTTTCGGACCAATTTACGCCTGACCACGAACCAAACCGAGCGCAGTCGGCCCAAGCACGTCAAAAACTCCCATTAATCGGCGCTTCCCTAACTAAATGGGCTGGCCCTCTGATCAACAGCTAGTTCGGTTAATAGTGGCAGGAGTAATAGTGCGGAACACAGCCATTTCATAACCAAGGATTCCAGAGTGTCCGGCCAATTCAATTTCTAAATTATAAATGAAACAATAGGGCTGGCTCACGACAAGGTTTGGCGATGATAAGAACAGCTCGCGGGCGAGAACTTATGGCGTAGGCGAAGGAGAGCCTGGTTAAAGCGAAAACAATCGGTGAATTGCGGCAGGCCCAGGCTGTGGTGTTTCCATTGGAATGGGATATCTCGATGAGGCAGACAGCGGCGTTGTTAGGCATTTCGGAAGGATGGGCCTGCCAATTGCGCCAACGCTTTATCGGCCGAGGTGGTTGTTGCGACGAGGCGAGCCCGGGACCGGGTGGCCGGAGCCGAGAGAACCTTTCTAGCGAATCGGAAGCCGCCTTTCCGGCGCCGTTTCTTGAGCGGGCCGAGGCGGGAGGGATCCTGGTGGTGAGCGAGATAAAGTTGGCGTTGGACAAACGGTTGGGCATTACCTGAATACTCAGCAAAAGGACGCGGAAACGTCGGTTACCCATCCGAGAGTGCGATACCAGACATTCGCCGTTGGATTATGAAGCCGGGACAAAATCATTTCCGCACGATACCCCGCACGCTACCAGCAATCAGGGTCGCCAAATTCAGCAAGATCCTGGGTAGTTGATGCGCCCGAGGCACAGCCAGATAACGTGCCTCCCACTGGGGAGCGAACTTTTCCTTGTATTGCCGAACGCCCCGAAAATTATAAAAACGCTCGCCGCGGCCAAATACGGCACTCCCGAAGCGGTTCCAGGTGCTGGCAAGCGCGTGATCCGGCAGCCCTGAGAGGGGGGCCATCCCCAGATTGAACCCGCAGAAGCCCTCGCGCTTTGCCCAAGCCATCAGATTGACGAAGAGAAAATCCATGATGCCATTGTCTAGGCCGGGCACATAGCGCATCAGATCCACCGAGGCCTCGCGAAGTCCGGCACTCAGCCAGAGATTGGCGAACGCGACGACCTGCGAGCCTTTGAAGATTACCGCGACCGGATTGCGGAGCAGATAAGCGTCGTCGAAAAAACCGAGGGAAAATCGCTTCTCGCGAGAGCCGCGATCCGCAAGCCAGGCGTCCGATACGACTTTCATATCCGGCAGCCATTGAGGCACTGCCGCTTCCGGGATAATCTCGAACCGGTAGCCATCGCGCTCGAGTTTATGCTGAACATTGCGCAGGTTCTTTTTCGACTTGCCTTCAAGATTGAACTCCAAAAGGTCAACCCTGGCTTCCTCACCGATTTTCAGAAGACTGAGTCCCAAGTCGACATACAAGGACAGATTTTCGGGCCGAACCTGATAAAACACTGTCCAGCCATCGTACAGTTCGCTGATCTCCCGGAAGCGCCAAGCCAACTCCCTTTGAACCGCCAAAGGTCCGACGGGATCGCCCATGGCAACCCAGCTTCGCCCTTCAACGCCGTACATGAGAAAGCCGTCATCATTGGAGCTGAAAAGCAAGTTTTTATCCCCAAGTAATGCCAGATTGGGATAGGTTTCCGGGCGAGTCGCGACGATGTTGCTTGCCTTGGCGAGGTCTTCTACTTGAGGTGGCGATGGTTCAAATGGCAATGGGCGCAACAGCCGTGAAATTGCAAAGCTCAAGCTCAGCACTAAAACGCCCACCTGCGCACGCATGAAACGCGGGGCGTCACCGGCTGCGCCAAAGCTGAATTGCCACCAAAGCTCATGAGCGTAATCCACATGCTTGTAGGAAAAGAGCCCGAGCCATGTGCTACAGGCCAGGAGCACGACGATCGAGAGAACCCAGCCCGAGCTGAATCTTTCCTCGAACAAGGAAGATCGCCGGTAAAATTGACTGCGCGCCGGGAGCAGTGCGGCTAAGAGGATCATCAAGATTAGCGCCTCTTCGTAGTCGGCACCCTTGAGCATGGAGAATACGATGCCGGCGCTCAGCAGAGTCACGGTCGCAAACCAGGCGCCATCAAGGCGACGTTGCAGGCCACGCGCCAGAAGCAGAAGGCTGACCCCGACGAGACTGCCGAAGAAGTGCGATATTTCGAGCAGCGGCAGAGGAAGCAAGTCCGAAAGCCATTCCATCCGCTCAAGAATCGATGGAGTGGCCCCAGAAAACAGCATAACGGCGCCGCTGAGTATTGCCCAGACCGCGAAGATTTGTGGGACCAGTTCGGAGATCCACGGCCCCACCTGCTTGATGGCACCGGCAAGCCGGCGATTTCTACGCAGGAATTCGTAGCTTGCCAGAGCGCTGGCGGCGATGGCCAATGGTATAAAATAGTAGGTAAGTCGATAGGCCAGGATCGCTCCCAAGAGGCTGGCGCTAGAAAGGGCCTTAGGCATCATCAGCAGAATCAGCGACTCGAATACGCCCAAGCCACCTGGAACATGACTGATCAGGCTGACAATCTGCGCGATCAGATAGATTCCCAGGAATTGCAGGAGCCCGGTGTCCAACTGTTCCGGCATGAGGGTGAAAAGTACGCTCCCCGCCAGGATCCAATCCAGGGCACCCAAGGCGATTTGTGTTGCCGCGATTCGAAATCCCGGCAGGGCAAACGACTGTCCGCCCCAATACAACTCCCTCCTCGAGCGGGCACAGATCTGCAGGTAAAGGAGCGGCAGCGTAATCAGGGCAGCGCCGAGCCATTGCCCCCGGGGCAGATTCAACTCTTGAGTAAGCGGATGGCCTTTGACCAGCAAAACGCTGCCTGCCGTGGTCAGCAGCCCAAGCCAGAAAGTAAGGGTGCAGAATGCGATGACCTTCCCGATATCCAGTGTCGAAAGTCCCCAACTGGTATACAGCCGGTAGCGCACGGAAGTGGATGTAAGTATGGAAATGCCGACCGTGTTGCTGAAAGCGTAACTGACGGCCGAAGCGAATCCGACTTTTGTCCAGGGTAGGGGGTTGCCGATGTAACGAATAGCCAGGACGTCGTAAAAGCTCATCGTCAGATAGCTTAGAGCCGTAAGGAGCAGGGCATTGATCACTTGCCGCTGGCTCAGTGCACGCAGTTCGGCGCTGACTTCCGCGTAGCGATAGTCAACTAGCAAATGGTGGAGCGTCCACAGGGACGCGAAGAACAGCACGGAGCCAGTGATCGGGCCCAACAGGTGCTTCGCCCGAGAAAGTGCGACCTGGCAACAGTGCCTGGAGGCTGGGCTCACTTCAGGTTTTCCATGATCAGATCGACGATGGTTTGGTAATTGTCGCCGAAGTGGTGATCGCCTTTGAGCCGCGCGGCTGTCACGCCCAGTTTTGCCGCGCTTGGGCAGGCACTATCCGTTTCATCCGATCCGTAGATGCAGATCACTTGGTCGCGCTGGGTCATACGGCCGATTTCCGGCACCGTGAGCCATCTGTCGGACACCACTGGGTTACCGAGCCATTCGCTAAGGTGAAATTCGAACGCCGCATTGGAGCTCAGACCGATCAACACGATCAGGCGCAAGCGTGCACGAACCGCCAGCGGCAGGCGGTCTACAACAAAGGGCAGAACATCGGCGCCAAAGGAATAGCCGATCAACACGACTTCGGTCTTCTGCCAATCTCGTGCGTAACGTTGGATAACCCGCTCCAAGTCTCGCGCCGTCTGCTCGGGAGATTTGGGCTTCCAAAAGTAATTCAGGGAATTCCAGCCGACAGTATCAATTCCGCGGCGGACCAATTCCGCAGACACACCGCGATCGAAAGCGGCCCAGCCGCCGTCACCGGACAGCATGACGGCGAATCGCGACTTGACGGGATGGTCGCTGCGCATTTCCGTCAATGGCAAGTCGTTTGCAGTGGCTTTCGATAGAAGTTGGTCCGGGATTTTTGGATCCAGCCAGTTCAACAGGGCTTGAAGTTGCGTGGTGAGGGCTTCGGTATCATCTGGCACATCCACGTGCCGTGCGTTAGCGGTTTGGTCGATAAAACGTGCAGCGAACTTGGCGTCACACGGCGGATGGGACTGAAACACGAACCAGTTAGCGGAAGTCTGACGGCCTTGGCCGGTACCACCGGCTGGAATCGATCCATCCGAAATCTGATCTGGCGGTGGGCAAAAGTTGATGCTGATACCGGCGTGAAATTGCGCGGGAGGCGACGCGAGGAGAACTTCGTAAACCCACAGTGCCGCATCACCGGCTCCCAGCAGGATCGGGACTTTGCCTGCAAGCCTTGTGTCTTGTGCGGTCAGGGCTTGCGCGACTTTGGCTAACGCATCGGCGATGACCTTCGGCTGCAGACTAACCGGATGCGCAGACTCGCCTAACGCAGCAAGATCTACCCATACGACAGTGAAGCCAAGACTCGATAACCTTGCTGGCTCATAGAATGTATGGTCGAGTTCTCCTTTCGCACGCAAGACCAGCAGCACGCCTTTCGATGGACCAGACGGGGGCTCCACCGTGATGTCATCGAACGGCCTTTGCGAAAGTTTGAATACGCCGTAGGCTGGCGATAAGGTGCCCACCCACATCGCAACCACAAGGGGTAAAGCGCAAAAGAGCATTCGCTGATGGCAGAGCGAGCGGTAATCCATGGCGGGTGGATTGCGAAAGATAGGCACGTTGAAGGCGTAATTGGCCAGGACAAATAGATACTGCGCTGCGGATGCGACGGTATCAAGCGTGGAAAAACTGTAGAAGTCGCGACCTGATCTGACAGTTACCCGTTTTGGGTGCGCTGGGTTGTCAGATCAGATTCAACTGACCGACTTTCTGGTTCCACACCTCCTTTCCAGCGTGAAGCGTTTGTGGGGGAGTGCGACCGCAACACATCTTACCCTGATGGGTTCGCTCCTGGTTATAGTGCTCGATCCAGGCATCCAGGTCGGCCTGCAGTTCGTCCACGGAGAGATAAAGCTTCTTGCGGAA
>NZ_JYNS01000048.1 GCF_000934725.1 Methyloterricola oryzae | reverse complement strand
TTCCGCAAGAAGCTTTATCTCTCCGTGGACGAACTGCAGGCCGACCTGGATGCCTGGATCGAGCACTATAACCAGGAGCGAACCCATCAGGGTAAGATGTGTTGCGGTCGCACTCCCCTACAAACGCTTCACGCTGGAAAGGAGGTGTGGAACCAGAAAGTCGGTCAGTTGAATCTGATCTGACAACCCAGCGCACCCAAAACGGGTAACTGTCAGATCAGGTCGCGACTTCTACAGATGATCAAGCAGTACATGGAGCTTCACTTCGAACCGAACCCGAACGACAAATTTCAGATTGAGCCCGACTAGACGCGTCGTTTTTTAGTCGACGCGTATCCGGACTTTCAGTCCGTAATACGAACCCACCGGCTTCAGCCGGTGGCTGTTGAATTCATCCGGTTGTGGAACAACTTTTCCGATGAGGTCGCCGAGGATGTGCTTTACGACATGCCCGTTCTGGACCGCTTTGCCGGCATCGATGTGCTGCGCGGGCGCGTCCCCGATGCCACCACGCTCATGAACTTTCGCCATCTATCGGAAGCGCACCACTTGGCACCGCTGATTCTGGATCGTGTCAATGCGCTGCTGGAAGCCCAAGGTTTGTGGCTGCGCAAAGGCACCCTCGTGGATGCCACCCTGATTGCCGCTACACCCTCGACCAAGAACCAGGAGCAGCAATGCGACCCCGACATGCACCCGACCATGAAGGGCAACAACTGGCGCTTCGGGATGCAGATGCAAATCGGCGTCGATACCGCCTCCGAGCTGATCCACACGGCCGTGGGCACGGCGGCCAATGTCAGCGATGTCGTCATGGCCGGCGAACTGCTGCATGGCCAGGAGCACCGGGTAGATGCCGATGCCGGTTACACCGGCGTCAGCAAGCGCGAGGAACACGTGGATCGCGAAGTCGATTGGCATGTCGCGCTCCAACGCGGTCAGGTGAAGCAACTCCCAGACGATGAAATGAGCGGCCTGGGCCGCCACATCGAGCGACTCAAAGCCTGTTTCCGGTCGAAGGTTGAACACCCGTTCCACACCGTCAAGAACCTGTTTGGCCATCGGAAAACCCGATATCGTGGGCTGAAGAAGAACACCCATCAATGGCAAGTGCTGTTCGCGCTGGTCAAAGTCTATCGGGTCCGACACCAACTGCTCGCCATGGCCGCCGCCTGAGGTCACAGGCAATGTGTGCCCGCAATTCGCTGTGGGGCGAAAATCCCTGGCAAACTTGCCCCAAATACCGCCGCTTCGAACCAATTTTCGCCTGACCACGAACGAAACCGAGCGCTATCGGCCCAATCGCATCAAAAACTCCCATTAATCGGCGCTTCCCTAGACGGTGGAAGCTTCAGCAGGGTATCGTCCAGCCAAACCTTACTTTCCCAAAACGCCGTTACTTCTCAAGGCTTCGCTGTAAACCCCGCCCCAGCAATGCTGAAATCGCAATTCTTACTTATTTCCGGATAAGTTCTTAGTGATTCAATTTTCAAATTATGAAATACATACCCCAATCTGCAACCTCGGGATCTGAGCGTGGATTCAGGCAATAGATATAACTCAACAGGTTCCGCTCTGCACGTGAAATATCAGGTAATATTACGATATCAGGATTGCAATATTTCACAACAGAATATTTTTACTTCATCTAGCCTTACTAGGTGCGGGTGTACCCACAATTTTTGAGCATTGAGAAAAATTGATTAAGTCGGCCAAAATCAAAAAATTGGTATACCGGCATGTAAAAAGGACGTGTTTTTATGGTTTGTCTGAAACTAGGAGAGAACTTATGATAGGCAAGTCACTTGTATCTCTATTGGCCAGCATATTGGTTATTATTGCGCCAATAAACTGCTTCGCTACAACTTTGCAAGAAACCACATCTCAATCAGTTGTGCTACCGCCTCAGAACTACTACGGTGGAGGGAGGACAGTGATTGTTCAGATGACTGTCCCTCCAGGAGAATGGACAGCAACTAGTAAGGCAACCGTAGTCAATTGGGAAAATATCGATTTTGTGCGTTGTTTTATTGAAGTCCAAGATTCTTGGAATCAATTTCATGTTGTGGATGGCGCAACCGTTAGTCCAGGGGGTAATAATGGTGCAGAGTACGTTACAACAATAGTTAATCAGGCATTTATTTCGAAGACAGATGGCCCTCCAAGTATTGTCAGGCTTAGTTGTGAACATGATACTGATGGGATTTCTGGAATTTACTTCGATCCTGGAGTTTCCCTGATCGTTACAGACGGGCAAGGGCCCCAAGGCGCAACTGGCCCTGCTGGAGCAGCGGGACCAACTGGCCAAAAAGGTGACGTTGGACCCATGGGGCCAGTAGGGCCGCCCGGGGCTATGGGGCCAATGGGGCCTAAGGGTGACCCTGGTCCGCCGACTCACTCTGTTGCGGTGTGTAACAACGCATCTAAAGGCACAAGTGCGGTTTGTGGGTGCCGTGGCACAATAATATCAAACTCGAATTCAATGAGTTGTGCTGTTACTTCGGAAACGGGTGGTTGTACCGCTCAGGGCTATACCGATCCGGTTGTTAACACTTCTTATACCGCGAATTGTTGCGTATGTGCTCCGTAATTTGAATGTAGCGGGTGGAATTGAAATCTTATTACTCTGGCCACTATTATCCGAACAGATGCTCGGTCGGTAATTTTGTAGTTTCAGTCAGTTAGGTCAGAAACCTGTGCGCTTTATTGCGGCCGGAGTAATAGCTTATCACCCGCGTTTTCCTTTACGCCACGATTCTAAGGTTTAAAACATCATTGAATAAGTCACAAAAATGAATCCCTGATTAGCGTCGAGCTTTAGTAATGGCTCAGGTGGTGAGCGAGTACCGCTCGTAATCTAGGGCTCCAGAGCAATGCGGTGCGTCAGGGCGATGAACCGAGTCCAATTTCAACGTGGTCTTTCGATGGCTGATTTCTTGAACCGGTACGGCAGGGCGGGGGTCGGAGAACAAAGTTCCATTTGTGATGGCCGTACAAACCAGCGAGGAGGGCCATCAGCTCTACCTTCGTCTGGATAGCCTTCCGTTCACAAAGGAAGCCATCGGCGCCTGGGCGGAGAATGTGCTGGACCCGACCTGCGTGGTCCTGACCGATGGCTTGGGACGCTTTCGGGGCATGAGTGAAAACGTCGCTTGCCGTCACCGCTTCATCCTCGGTTCAGGCCGCGCGTCCGCACAGCACCCTGAGTTTCACTGGGTAAACACCCTGCTGGGTAACCTCAAGACAGCCATTACCGGTACCTATCATGCGTTCAAATTCCGGAAATACGCACACCGCTACCTTGCCGAATTCCAATACCGATTCAATCGTCGGTTCGACTTACGCGCTATCCTCGCGCAACTCGCAACCGCCGTTACCGATCTCAGCGGGTGCTGCGGTCTTGCTTAAGCTCGACGCAGATCAGGCTATTTTTTGTGGGCGTAAGAATAAATATTGACGCTTTCGGATGTGGTCTAGAACGTCGCTGAACTTACCAATTTGAGAGGTGATTTATGTCCGATGCATACTTTTATAGAGGTCTCGCTTTTGAATTCGACCAGTCCAGTTCTATTACTATCGCAAAGATTGACGGATGCCGGGTCATCGGGGACGAAGCGAGTCGTATATCTGCAGAGCGAACGGAACGAAATATTACGAGGGCCATTGAAGCAGTGATTGACGGCCGAGAGGTTTTCAATCAGAAAAGAAAAAACGCCCAAATCGAACAGTTGAATATTCTCAAGCAAGGCGTACCTCGTTGGAACAAGTGGCGAAAGGCGAACCCTGAAAAGCGCCCGCTACTCTTCGAATGCGACTTGACCAAAGAGGGCTTGGAGGGACAAGCGCTCGACGAAGCAGATTTCTCAAATGCAAACCTGGTTGGAGCCGACCTACGTGGACAAACCCTGAGGGAAACAAATTTCCATGAATCGAATCTCGCTCGCGCTAAGCTCCATAGTGCCGATTTGACGAGAGCCAACTTCTGCCGAACGGATCTGTATGAGACCCAAATGCCTTGTGCCATTCTCGACGGCGCGAACCTGCAGGGAACACAAATGGCCAAGACGAATCTGACGGACGCGCACATCGTCGGTTGCACGCTGTACGGCCTGTCCGCTTGGGACTTGCAGCTAGAAGGCGCCGAACAAAAGGATCTGGTCATCCGCTATCGGGAGCCGCAAGGCGGCAGCATGCGCGAGTTGCTGGTGGATGATCTGCTGGTCGCGCAGTTTCTTTATACACTTCTGAATAACGGCAATCTTCAGAACGTTATCGCTGAGACCACCTCCAAGATCGTGCTCATACTTGGGCGGTTTTCGGACGAGAGAAAACAGGTGTTGGAAAAGATTCGGGATGCCCTCAAGGAGCGAAAAGGCGAAAACCGCTACGTACCTATCATCTTCGATTTCAAACCCGAAGAGAATAGAGGGCTAACAGAGACCATACTTCTATTGGCATCGTTGTCCAAATTTGTCATTGCCGATCTCACCGACGCCAAAAGCATTCCCCAGGAACTCTCCCACATCGTGCCGAATCTCCCGTCAGTACCCATTCAGCCTATCCTAATTGAATCCGAGAGAGAGTACGCGATGTTTGAGCACTGGCGCCGTTTTCCCTGGGTACACCAAGTACTTCATTATAAGGACAAGGACGATCTTATCGCAAATCTTGAAAGTAAGGTGATCCTGCCAGCGATATCCGAAATTGATTCCCTTGCAGCTGCGCGAAGAAGGATAGAAGAGTTGGAGAAAGAGCTTTCACGACGGCAAGAACTATAGTAAGACGTTTATGCATGTCGCGAACGTGCCACGTGAGATCTTTTCGGCACTGTTTTGGGGGCGCCAATTTTGTTCACAGCACGTCCTGGGCTAGGCGACGTCTTAGATTTGATCAGGTGCTAGAATCCTCATCTGCCTCATTGATTTTCGTTGGGACAACAGATCAAAGTATGGGTTTCGACAAATGGCAAAAATCAGACTAATGAAGGATTGGTTAGACTTTGTCGATCAGAGAGTATGGAAGGATGAAATTGGATGAAGGCAACTTCATCCGATGTTTGGAAGCGGCCATTCAAACATCGCTATTGGCTTTCAATCTAGATGTCGACAATGGCCGAGTTTGAAACGAGCGCGGTAACTGCGGGAGCGTCAGTTACCTGGAGGATTGTGTTGAAAAAGGCCTGCCGATAAGGCCCGACTGGTAAAATACAGCCACATCCAAAGCGGAGCCGGAACGTCATGATGGGGCAGCAGGTAT
>NZ_JYNS01000047.1 GCF_000934725.1 Methyloterricola oryzae | reverse complement strand
GACGGATGACATTCTGATTGAGACTACTCATGGGGTTACTCCTGCGCTCACGCGCCGTTTCGATGAAGATTCGCACCTCTATCAAAACGGGTAACCCCACCTCGCGGCAAGGAACTCTGTCAGATCAAGTCTGAACTTCTACAGATCATCTCCCCGGTCATCTGCCCCACCGCCACGCAGAAATACCCGCGCGCCCAGAAATGCTGACCCCAGTGGCGCTTCTTCAGATGCGGAAACTCTTCAAACAGGTAACTCGATGTACGTCCCTTGAGTCGCCTCATAATCTCACTCGGTGCCAGCGTCGGCGGCGCGCTCACCAGAATGTGAACGTGGTCCTTGCTCACCACACCCCGCATAATCCTGATCTGAAATGCCTCGCATGTCTGCCGAACCAACCCACGAACCCTTTCCGCCACGTCGCCTTGTAGAACCTTGTAGCGGTACTTCGTCACCCAGACAAAATGGCACTCGATCTGAAAAACTGTATGGCTACAATATCTGTATTCCATAACGCCTCCTGCACCTGGCGCCTATTATCGCTGCTAAAACTGACCGGCTAAAGCCGGTGGTTTAAACCTTGTGATGCACAATAAAGGCGCAACCTCCGCTCGGTGCCAATCGGTGGCCCGCCTCGCTGACCTGCGGGATACACCGGTTCGATCACCGCCACCAGTTCAGCCCAAGGCACCACGCCTTCCATTTCGGCCAGACAAATCTCGCGATTGGTGACGCGACTCTTGGACTGAAATGCCAGCTCAAGAAGGCTGGTCTGTTGGATCATCGAAGGGGTCGTCAGGATGGTGTGTTATTCCGCTATTTTGCTGCGCTTCACCTCGCCGATTAAATCGGCATCTCCGTAATTCGACGCGACTTTGAGTTACTTTATGACCTCATTTGAAGCTGTGTGTTATGCATAACTAATACATTCCAGTGGATACCAGAAGATCTCGGTAATTTTACTAATTTTTATATGCATTACTTCACGAGACAGGTGATTGTTAATGCTGTACATTAGGGTTGTTATAATTAGTATTTATAGGGTTTATAGTTGTCAGTCATTTTGGCTGGCGGCGATATGCTAGTTCACCGTTTAAATGATTCATAGTTCCATTTTAAATCACTTTACCATATGGATTGGAGTTTGTTATGAGTCAGCGCAATACCATGTATTCTGTATTATCGAGTTCGGTATCGGTTCTGGCGTTCTGGACCTTTATTGGGAGTGCCATGGGCATGGAAATCGCCGATCCCGAAGCCGTTTGTGACTTCATACCGTGCGATGTAGGAGGGGGGGATGGAGGAAGCGGCGGAGGTAAAGATGGTGGAAGTCCAATTCCCCCCCCGGACGCACCACGTCAAGATCCCCCGGATGGCGGCCCAATCTTGTTTCCTCCGCAACCGACGGAACCCGGGCCCAGGGATCCTAAGCCATGGATACCAGATCGGCCACAGCCGGGGAAGTTCAATTCCGATCTCCCGTAAGGTAAGCGCTTGACATGTGTCTGGTCTTTAGATCCAGACTGTCGAATCAACTTTGGGACCCGATGTCGGTTCTAGTAGCCGGCCATGGGTCTCTAATTCTAAACATTGGTGAACGGAAACGTTAAAGAGCGCCGGTGTTATTGGGAGTGTTCTTTTGGTGGAGCGAGTGAACAGTGGGTGTTCGACTCGCGTGGTGCTAGTAGGTAGGCGTGGCCTTATGGAACGCTTGACTACCGCCGGCGTCCAATCAAATTACGTGATTTTTTGCGACTCGAGTAAGCATTTTCCAGAATTGTGGTGAATTCGTGTTACACTGGGGACTCCCGGCCAGCTCGCGGATACGCATCAACCACCACACGATCTAGAGACAGCGGCGCACTCACTGCGTGAGCGCTGTGCCCTAGGCTCCAGTTACACCGGCCGATGCCTACTTCGGTCGGCTTCAATTCATCAAATGCCAGAGGCAACAGATCAAACTCAAAACCTTGCAGCAGCGACGACTGAAGTTACAAAATCAAGCCGCATAACCGATACTCAAACCGAGGCCAACCTCTCCACTCTTTTCGACACCGCAGTGGCCCACTTTCTTTGACGGCGGACAATCTACGGTGTTGATGACGTTGTCGTAGCGCATGGTGGTGCACAACTTCCAAGCGACGATGTAGCGCGAAAAGTCATCCAGGATGGTCGAGAGGTAAAACCATCCCCAGTCGACGATCTTGAAGTAGGTGAAATCGGTCTGCCACATCTGGTTGGGCGCCGTGGTCTTGTCGGTAAACGCCTCAGCAGCCTTGATGACGATGTACGCCGGACTGGTGATGAGGTTGTGGGCCTTCAGCAGTCGGTAAACCGAGGCTTCTGAAACAAAGTAGCGCCGCTCATCGCAGAACTTCACCGCCAATTACCGCGGTGACAGCGCGGTGTGTTCCAGTGCCATCTCAAGGATCTGGCCCCGAACCTCCTCGGCAATGCGGTTCCAGACCCGGTGAGTACCGCCCCGGCCGTCTTCAAGACCTTCGACTCCATCGGCCTGGTAACGGTTGTACCAGCGATAAAAGGTCGTCTTGGGAATCCCCATCAGCGCCAGGGTGCGACGCACGGGGAGTGAAGACTGCTCGACCAACCGGATGATTTCCAACTTTTCTGAGGCCGTGTATCTCATTCCTCGTCAACCCCAGTTCCGGTCATGCTTTTTTTGAGTAGGCGGTTCTCCAGCAGCGCTTCGGCCAAGGCTTCCTTCAAGTCCCGACTTTCCTTCCGCAAACTGCGTACCTCGTCCGACGTCGCTTGTCGGGCGGTGTCACCGGCTAGACGCTTCTTGCCGGCCTCCAAGAACTCCTTGGACCACGTGGAGCAGAGACTGGGGACGATTCCTTCGCGCCGGCACAACTCCGAAATGCTGTCCTCACCCCGCAGTCCTTCCAGCAGGATGCGAATCTTCTCCTCGGCAGAGAACTGACGGCGCGTCTCTCGACGAATCTCTTTCACGACCTTGTCAGCCCCTGGCTTGGCACTCGTCAATGTGATCGGTTTGGTCTTCATCTTTCCCTCCTCAATAGGGCAACAATCAGACCAAACTCTCCTTATCTCAACCCTTCATATCTCTCCCATGGTTGATGACGGCGGACATTCGGATAATACTGGCCGGAGTAATAGTTTAAGAAGAGTAACCGTTAGGCAAATGGAATACGAAACCCAATAGGCCTAGGTAACACTTGAGAAAAAAGAAACGTCTCTGCTGCGGGGATGCACCAGCAACTCGGAGATCGATTGACCAGAGCGATTACGAAAGACTTCTAAGAAATGTAGAGGTTGTCCTTTTCATAACTGGTCACTCAAATTCCGGAAGTGCTGATCAGAAAGTCACCGGCGCCAACAGGTAGGGTTTTATCTGCAGGTACTCATGGAAGGCGAGTTGAGGGTGGGCGACGCGATAATGCGGCTCGCTGCCGACCAGGTGGGTCTGAATGTCCTGGCCTTGGGCCCGAACAGCCGCCAGCAGGGAATCATCGAAAAGGTTTTCTCCATTCCGGCCTTATCGGACGCGTGGTGGGAAAGCCTTGAAAAAAAGCGCAGCCTCTGAGTATGTCGCTTGGGTTCAGATAGGGCACTCAAGTCTCGTGGAGGTAAATAACCCATCATATTCCGGTAATCGCTAACAGCATCCGTCTCCTGCTCCCGTGTATTTTCCTGTTCGGGCACGGTTAA
Organism: Methyloterricola oryzae; assembly: GCF_000934725.1. Lineage (NCBI taxonomy): Bacteria > Pseudomonadati > Pseudomonadota > Gammaproteobacteria > Methylococcales > Methylococcaceae > Methyloterricola > Methyloterricola oryzae. The sequence continues at coordinate 1,519 of NZ_JYNS01000047.1, read as the reverse complement.
GAGTCGCTCCAGGCCGTGCGCATCATGTTTCATGACTAGAATGGGAGGTACATATGAAGCGCATTATTCTGGGCCTTATGGGTGTCATGATGGTGGGCATGACTCTTGAGTCGTCGGCTATGTGCCTTGATCCGCCCTGTCGCCCGGCGCCGCCCGACCCTGACCCTACCCCTGTTACGGATCCCACACCGATGTCCGTTAAAGCGCCGGCCACTTCTTTCGTAATCGGCACTTACAACATACAGGGCGGCATGAATGGGGCGCAGGAATTCGATATAAGCAGGACGGCATCGGAAATTTTGGCCGAACTCGTATGGCAGGATGCCGGCGTCGTCATTCTGCAGGAGGTGACCAAACCCGACCGACCGGGATTGATCGACCAATTGCTGGATGCACCGCTACTCGACGGACGATCCTTGCGGGGCATCTATCCGTACAATTACGCTAGGGTCGACGACCTCGCTATTTTGTCCAAATGGCCTCTGGCGAATTCCTGGACGGTTCAAACGGCCAGCGTGTATACCTTTTGGCCTTACGTCGCGCCCCGTCAGACTGTTTATACGGTCGCTGCCGAAATCGCCGGGCCGAACGGCAATTTCATCATCTACGACGTGCATCTACAAAACGACGGTTATGGATTTTGGGGCGATTCGATTGCCCGTCCGCAGGATCGTTTAAACGAAAGCCGCGACATATTGGACGACATCGCGCGGCGCAATTCTGCGAATCTACCGGTGGTCGTCATGGGAGACATGAACGACTCGGAAGAAGATTGGTCGATGTGGCATTTCGGCCTATTCCTGAATGGGCCGATTAAATCGGATGCCGTCAATTATGATCCTCATGCACTTCACTATTCGGGCGGCGTTATCGACTACGCATTCACCTCGCCGGGAAGCCAAGTCGAACAATTGCTGACGCCCAATTGGCTGCAGGCGTCGGATCACGGTCCGGCTTTGCTGCGGTGGCACAAGTAGCGGCCGTCGGGTGCATCGCGCACGATGCACCCGATCCCACAATAGGAATAAGCCCCACACGCCATAAGTTGGCCGGTGCCAGTTCGCAGCGGTTGCGGCCCTTGCGCTTGGCCTGATAGAGCGCCTTGTCGGCCCGGTCGAAGACTTCGACGTATTACTCCGTTCAAGTCGTCTGAACTGTAATGACCGGTTACGAAGTATTGTGTAAGCGCGTGGCGATCCCATGTTGACACAATCCGGAATCGGATCGCGCTTGGAGGAACTAAGCGGGAGTGGTTTCAAGCTGCCAGCGATGCGGCAGAAGTTCATGAATCCGATGGGCGGGTTGCGTCGGAAGTCGCGTGAGCACGTCTTTCAAATAGACGTAGGGGTCGTGACCATTGAGTTTCGCCGACTGGATCAGGCTCATGATGGCAGCCGCGCGCTGACCGGCACGCAGACTTCCGGCGAATAGCCAATTGCGGCGCCCCAAGGCCACCGGGCGGATGCGGTTCTCCAACCAGTTATTGTCCAGGGGGACCTGCGCATCGCTGAGGTAATGG
>NZ_JYNS01000046.1:2500-5288 GCF_000934725.1 Methyloterricola oryzae | reverse complement strand
AAAAAAAAACCCCTACCTGTTTTAGAGGGAGGGGTTTTTGGATTAAGAGCCTGGCAGTTCCCTACTTTCGCATGGGGGTCCACACTATCATCGGCGCTAAGCGGTTTCACTTCCGAGGTCGGGATGGGATCGGGTGGTTCCCGCTCGCTCTGGCCACCAGGCAAACTGGTTGCTCGCTCGAGCTAAATTGTGGTGAGGCTTTCTCTCACCGTGCCTCTTTCCGTTGGGAAAGGGCTTTGGGAAACGTACACGCGTCTGTGAGTTGTCAACAGCCAAGACTCAAACGCCTTGGGTGTTATATGGTCAAGCCTCACGGGCAATTAGTATTGGTTAGCTTCACACATTACTGCGCTTCCACACCCAACCTATCAACCTGGTGGTCTACCAGGGCCCTTCAGGGGACTCAAGGTCCCAGGGAGATCTCATCTTGGGAGGGGCTTCCCGCTTAGATGCTTTCAGCGGTTATCCTGTCCGAACATAGCTACCCGGCAATGCCATTGGCATGACAACCGGAACACCAGCGGTTCGTTCACTCCGGTCCTCTCGTACTAGGAGCAACTTCCCTCAAATCTCCAACGCCCACGGCAGATAGGGACCGAACTGTCTCACGACGTTCTAAACCCAGCTCGCGTACCACTTTAAATGGCGAACAGCCATACCCTTGGGACCGGCTACAGCCCCAGGATGTGATGAGCCGACATCGAGGTGCCAAACACCGCCGTCGATATGAACTCTTGGGCGGTATCAGCCTGTTATCCCCGGAGTACCTTTTATCCGTTGAGCGATGGCCCTTCCATTCAGAACCACCGGATCACTAAGACCTACTTTCGTACCTGCTCGTCGTGTCTGACTCGCAGTCAAGCGCGCTTTTGCCTTTACACTCTGTGCGTGATTTCCGACCACGCTGAGCGCACCTTCGTGCTCCTCCGTTACGCTTTGGGAGGAGACCGCCCCAGTCAAACTACCCACCATGCACGGTCCCCGATCCGGATAACGGACCTAGGTTAGAACTCCAAATAGACCAGGGTGGTATTTCAAGGTTGGCTCCACCCGAACTGGCGTCCGAGTTTCACAGCCTCCCACCTATCCTACACAAGTCGATTCAAAGTCCAGTGCAAAGCTATAGTAAAGGTTCACGGGGTCTTTCCGTCTAGCCGCGGGTACACTGCATCTTCACAGCAAGTTCAATTTCACTGAGTCTCGGGTGGAGACAGTGTGGCCATCGTTACGCCATTCGTGCAGGTCGGAACTTACCCGACAAGGAATTTCGCTACCTTAGGACCGTTATAGTTACGGCCGCCGTTTACCGGGGCTTCGATCAAGAGCTTCGCCTTGCGGCTGACCCCATCAATTAACCTTCCGGCACCGGGCAGGCGTCACACCCTATACGTCCACTTTCGTGTTTGCAGAGTGCTGTGTTTTTAATAAACAGTCGCAGCCACCGTTTCACTGCAACCTCCTTCCGCTCCATGAGCAAGTCACTTCACGTACAAGAGGCATACCTTCTCCCGAAGTTACGGTATCATTTTGCCTAGTTCCTTCACCCGAGTTCTCTCAAGCGCCTTGGGATTTTCACCCTGCCCACCTGTGTCGGTTTCTGGTACGGCCCACTACAACCTGATGCTTAGAGGTTTTTCTTGGAAGCGTGGCATCAATCACTTCTCCTGCAAGCAGGATCGTCATCACACCTCAGGATTGTGAAACCGGATTTGCCTGATTCCACTCCCTACATGCTTAAACCGGAACTACCAATCTCCGGCTGACCTAGCCTTCTCCGTCACCCCATCGCAGTTGTAACAGGTACCGGAATATTAACCGGTTTTCCATCGACTACGCCTTTCGGCCTCGCCTTAGGTGCCGACTAACCCTGCGCCGATTAGCGTTGCGCAGGAAACCTTGGGCTTTCGGCGAACGGGTTTTTCACCCGTTTTATCGTTACTTATGTCAGCATTCGCACTTCCGATACCTCCAGCCAACCTTACGATTGACCTTCACAGGCGTACGGAACGCTCCTCTACCACTCATCCAAAGGATGAATCCGCAGCTTCGGTACATGGCTTGAGCCCCGTTGAATCTTCCGCGCAGGCCGACTCGACCAGTGAGCTATTACGCTTTCTTTAAAGGATGGCTGCTTCTAAGCCAACCTCCTGGCTGTCTGTGCCTTCCCACATCGTTTTCCACTGAGCCATGATTTTGGGACCTTAGCTGGCGGTCTGGGCTGTTTCCCTTTTCACGACGGACCTTATCACCCGCCGTGTGTCTCCCATGCTCGCACTCCTCGGTATTCGGAGTTTGCAACGGTTTGGTAAGTCGGGATGACCCCCTAGCCGTAACAGTGCTCTACCCCCGAGGGTGATACATGAGGCGCTACCTAAATAGCTTTCGAGGAGAACCAGCTATCTCCGAGCTTGATTAGCCTTTCACTCCGATCCACAACTCATCCGAATCTTTTTCAACAGATCCCGGTTCGGCCCTCCAGTCAGTTTTACCTAACCTTCAGCCTGGTCATGGATAGATCGCCCGGTTTCGGGTCTACACCTTGCGACTCAATCGCCCTATTCAGACTCGCTTTCGCTACGCCTCCCCTATCCGGTTAAGCTCGCCACAAAATGTAAGTCGCTGACCCATTATACAAAAGGTACGCAGTCACCGAACAAAGTCGGCTCCCACTGCTTGTACGCATACGGTTTCAGGTTCTATTTCACTCCCCTCTCCGGGGTTCTTTTCGCCTTTCCCTCACGGTACTGGTTCACTATCGGTCGGTCAGGAGTATTTAGCCTTGGAGGAT
>NZ_JYNS01000045.1 GCF_000934725.1 Methyloterricola oryzae | reverse complement strand
CGGCCGGCCTCGCTGACCTTTGGGATACACCGGTTCGATCAACGCTACCAGTTCAGCCCAAGGCACTACGCTTTCCATTTCGGCCAGAAACATCTCGCGGCGCGTGACGCGACTCTTGGACTGCAGGGCCAGGTCAAGAAGGCTGGTCTGCTGGATCATCGAAGGGGCCGTCAGATTGGTTGGTCATGCCGCTATTTTACGGGGTCACGGCTCGTACCGGAGCGATTTAATCGGTGTTTCCCTAGGATCAAGATACGGTATTATTCAGCACAACGGGCGGGCTTAAATCCGGGATAAGTCAGTCTACTCGATCGAGTGACTCCAAGGCCTGACTCAATATGGCAGGTCAAGCCAGACGCCAGAAAGCAGCCGTTCGAATCAAAATTGAATGCAGGTCTGGTTCTCGGCAAGACCACGCTTCCACCCGTTCATCCTGATATCCCCGCGCGCTCGCATCGACCGTCCAAGCCAGTTTGACACAAGACAAGTCATCAAAGCGGACCTACTGGCCGCAACGGTGCGTGAAACCTTGGCACAGCCGCTTCCGACTGACCCGCCCGCCAGAACGTTTTCCGAGGAGGAACTGCAACGATTCGCCAAAATCGTTGCCAGGCACCACCGGCTTCAGGCGTTCAATTTTGCCCGAAAGTTCGGGATGGAAGCCAAGCGGGAGCCTAAGGCCAGCCCCAACGAGCCATTTAGCATGGGAGAGCGGCTGCCAGGATCAATACGTCCGCGCGGACCTCGCCGCGGCTCCCTTTTGCCAGCTCTGATCGCCTTCGCATGCATCGGCGCCTTGTTTCACTACTGGCCCCGATACAGCCCGTGGCTGCAGGGTTGGTTAAACCTTTCATTCAGCAGCCTGCTCGCCCCACAACGTGTTTACGCGCCGCCTATGCCGCCGCCGGCGTCCGGTTCGCAGATCATCGATGAGAATTCCATCTCGATCAAAGACAAGAACGAGAAGGTGGTACCTGGAATCCATGGTAACCTCTCCAAGATTCGTCAGGAAATGCAGCGATCTGGACTTGGCACTCGCCATGAAGCTGAAGGGTCAGCTGACGCGTGTGAACCCAAACCCGTGATGAGCGATGCGGACATTGAAGCCTGCCGGCGCGCCAGGCTTAGCCGGTAACGTCTGTTTCGCCTAACGCCCATGCCGTGCTCAATGCGGCACATTGTCGAGGATGCCCCCAATGGTCACTTCAATGGCGGAGGAACGGCTGATACAGCCCGCAGAAACCAGCTTTGCGCATACAGATACTCTCGGTCGGCCCGAGGGTCATTAAGTCGCTCCGTACCGGCCAGGGTCGTGGATGTCTCGTCCAGAGCGACCAGGGTCACGTCCAGCAAGTTCGGAAAGTCGGGGAGGGATTGTCGGCTTCGCGGATCGAGCAGTTCGGCGACCCGGATGTGGCGGTTCAGGTCCTGATCCCGCTGCTCCCGTACGTGCAGGATCGCGCGGACTGGCGGCACCATGCAGGAACGAAAGCGAGGGAGCAACCAACCCTGCTCCCTCAAGCGCCAGACGTCGAACATCATGCTTCGACCATCCCTAAGATCGGCGAAATTTCGAGTTTCTGCAGGGCATTGGACTTTCTACCCCTCTCCCACGGGGAGAGCCGCCTGACAGGGTCTTGTGCCCGTGGCATCTCACCGTGAGGCACCACAGGCCATGCGCCGGCGCAGGTAGGTGGGGATGTCGTAGTTCACGCCGTTCTGCCAGGCCGGCCGATAGGGCAGCACCGGGCGCGGTGCGAATCCGGTTTTCCATCCGCAACCAAAGGCAAGTTTGGCGGCCCCAAGGCCCTGAATGAGTCGGTTCAACATGGTCGGTCTCCGTTTTCGGTGGTTGACGGCGCCAGTGTACGGAAGCCAGTCGCTCACTACGTGAGCCACTCAAAACTATTTTTGATACAGTGCCGCTAACCGTTGAGCGATTGCTTGGATTTCCCGCCGCAGGGCCTCGGGTTCCAGGACTGCGACCTGATCGCCATGGCGCAGGATGTCCATGGCCAGCTCCTGGGACTGGGTGTAGGGCAACTTCAGGCAATAGCAGCCCTGCTCATCCCACTGCCCTTGCTGCTGGGGGTGCCAGACTTCGGCCTGCACCCAGCGTGAGCGTTCAGGCGTGAAGCGCAGGAGTGCCCATCGCACGTCGCTGCCGGAGAAGATGCCGTAGCCAGCAGCGAGTTCCGCCTCCAGTACTGCTTCGTCCACCTCGAGTGCTGGGTCCGGCAAGGTCACCACCTGCTCCAGCGCATCGACGGCAAAGCTGCGCAGTCCCTCGCGCCAATGACACCAGGCATCCAGGTACCAGTTATCCCGGTAGTGCACCAACCGCTGCGGAGAGATGTCACGAATGCTGGTTTCATTGCTTGAGCGGTTGTAGTGGGTCACCCGAAGCTGCTTGCGCTGTAACAGCGCCTGAGCGATCTGCGGGAACAGGCGTGAGTCACAACTCCGCCGCGCCGCGGGGAGAATCCGGACGCGTCGTTCTACCGTTTCCGGGGTGTGATCGCCCGTGGCCAGGAGCGTGTTCAGGCGTGTCAGCAGGGGCTGGATGTGCGACTCCAGCAATCCCGGCTGGATCTGCGCGAGTAGCTGACGCATGGTCAGCAGCGCATGGATCTCCGAGGCATTGAACCAGAGTCCGGGCAGTTCGTGGCTGGGTACCGCCATCCCGCCAACCGGCTCCTGAAAGCGATAGCCCCGCAGTTGCCGGTCCCAGATGATGGGGGCACCCAGCCGGTCGCGCAGGTATTCCAGGTCCCGCTTGAAGGTGGCGATGGAGACGTTCAGTTCGTCAAGAAAGCGTTCGACCGGCACCACCTGGCTCTCGTGCAGCAGCTGTTCGATGCGATAGAAACGTTCCGTCCGATCCATGAGCGAATGTCAAAGTGCAGCTCGTTGTTAAATGCGGAAAGCTCAAAAGCTAATATCATCGCGCAGGATATCGTAGTCATCGAAGGCGATGTTCAAGCTGAGCATCAAGTTCAAGATCGCCGCCAGGGTGGCGCTGGTGAAGATGCACAGCATGATGGCGATTTGGTATTTCACGGCAACGGCGGGGTTGCCTCCTCCGAGAATTTGCCCGGTCATCATGCCGGGCAGCGAAACCAATCCCATGGTGGCCATGCTCGCCAGGGTGGGATTGATCGATGCCATGATCGCTTCGCGCAGAAACGGCTGCACGGCTTCCCAACGTGTCGCCCCCAGGGTTAGGTAGGTCAGATAGTCGTTCTGGTTTTTCCGCAACGAGGTGTAGAAGCGCTCCAGCGCGATTACGTTCCCCTGCAGGCAATTACCCAGGATCATGCCGGTCAGCGGGACCAGGTATCGGGCGTCATAGAACAGGGGTGGCTTGATGATCAGGAGAATCAGGTAGGCAGCTGAAAACAGGACGCTCAACGTTACCGCCGACAAGGTCGAGACGAAAAATGATCTTCGGCGAAGACCCGCGCGGCGCAAAATGCTCAGATCCGCCACGACCAGCATGACGAAAATCCAAAGCCCGTTGAGCCAGGGATTGTTGAGGGCAAACAGAGCCTTCAGATAAACCCCCACCAAGGCCAGTTGCAGGGTCATGCGGAGCATCCCCAACGCGATCTGCCTTGAAAGATGAATCCCGATCAGTCCCAGGAGCAGCCAAGGCACCAGGATCATGCCACCCAGCAGGGCCAGTTGTGCGTCGCCGATATCAAGCGTTTCCATGTCGGGCTTCTCTAATCAGGCGACAATTCTCCAGGTCCAAAACCAAGCTGCAGCGGCCGACCCAGTCGGGATCATGGGCCACGGAAAGAATCGTGAGTTGCGGCTGGTCGAGGACTGCCATCACGGCCTTTTTGCTTTCCGCATCCAAGGCGCTGGTGACCTCGTCCAGCAGATAGACACTTTTTCCGAGGAGCATGGCTCGCGCCAGAGCGATGCGTTGCTTTTCGCCTCCGGATACCTGCACACACATCCGATCGAGGACGTCCGCGGTCAGATCGAATCTTGCCAACATGTCAATCAAGCAGGCTTCATTGGGCAAGCGCGTTCGATGAGCCTTGAAGCGAAAAGGCAGAAGGAGGGCATCGCGCACAGTTGAATTGCCAAGAATGGGCTCCTGGCCAATGTAGGCAATGGCAGCCCGAACCGACTGGATGCTGGCCGGGCTTAACGGCTCTCCCTGAAAAAAGACGGTGCCACGCGTCGGAGGATAGAGGCCCAACAGGCACTTCAGCACCGATGATTTTCCCGAACCTGATTTCCCCCGGAGGACCGCCTTGGCACTGTCATTCAGGGAAAAGGACAGGTCCTGGAGTAACGGCGTTGCGCCGGCATAGACTGAGACGTGATCAAACCGAATCAATGGTTGCATCCTGGAACCTGGCTGGGCGACGGTGGACGTCACGATCAGCGGCCGCGTTTTTGAGGCAAGGTCAGAAGAGCGTCTGATTGGATGAACGAGGATCCTGCCTCCGGGGGGGGGAATTCCTCGCCGGCCTTGGATCAGGTCTGGAGGTGAATGCGTCTTCGGCCATGGGCAGCAGGAAGTCGCCGGCATCGGCGCAGTTGGTCTGCAACCAAGTCTGGCGATGTTCCGGCGGAATGACCACCAGCGACCGCTTCTCGTCGCCGGGCGCGTGAAACCGCCCCATCACCGGATGGCCGTCCGCATTGAGGGTGAGCATGGAGAAGCTGGTCAGCCCGGCGCCATCGGGAGTACGCCAGTAGTCCCAGATAGCAGCGACGGTAAAGACGCCCTGGTCCTGCCGTTCGATGCGCCAGCGGATGGCTTTGCCCGTTGCGTAGTCTGGCTCGAAGAAGCCCAGCATGGGTACCAGCGCATAGCGGCGCTTCTTCCAGGGATCGCGGTAGCTGGGCTTGATTGCCACGGTCTCGGAGCGGGCATTGTAGGTATGGCGCGCGATCTTGGTGTTTTTCGACCAGAACGGCACTAGGCCGAACTGGGCTTCACGCAACTCAGTTGCGTTTGTGTCCGGCGCGACCAGAATGACGGGTGCTCGATACGAGACATAGGTCTCCCGCGGATACTCAAAAGTAGGCTCCGGCAGATTCAACGCCACAGGAAAATCCGGCCGGGAGGCGGGAATAAAGTTGGTGCACATGTGTGACTCCTCCACTTTCAAGGCAGGACCTGCGCATTCCGCCGCTGCTGAAAGCGCGGGAACAGGGATGACCAGAGCCCCAGTCCGCCTGATTCTCGCGCAAGTGGAGCCGAGGCACCACGGCGAAAGACAAAGCACTTTTGGATTCAGCCGGCGTTCATCTCGGCGGTGATACAAAGGAGGCGTGGAACATAGGTTCCCGCCTTCATTCACTACGAGACACGGCCTGGTCAACAGGCGTGCAACCACCATGAAACCATCAGCCCGCTCGAAATGGCTGGTCTATTTGTTCGCGATGCTCTTGCTGCTGTCTGGCTGCACCGTCTATCCACGTTACGGCGGATATGGCTACGGCGGTGGCTGGGGACAGGCTCACGGCCGGCCTTATTATGGGTATGGCAACGGCTATGGCTACCCGCGTGGCGGTTGGGGTAGCTATGGTTACCGCGGCGGCTGGGGTGGCTACGGCCATCACCACCACCATCACGATGATGATTGATCGAAGCGAGAGAAAAAAGTCGCGGCCAGCGGAGCGCTATTTTGGGACCGTGGGCCAGCCGCGCCAGGAAGTGACAGGGAAGGAGGAGGTGACCCTGTCACGAATTCAGTCTAGATCGCTGTGCCCGCTCGGATAGACCCCGGTCACGCACACCGTGTTGCATTGAACCGAGCGGGCACTCAGCAGACGCTGCGTTACCCAGAACGCGCGCGTCAAATAGGGGCCCAACCCAGCCTGGCCAATCAAACGCGTCTATATCAAAGGTCACGGGGCGGTCCGAATCAGGGCTCTTGAGAACCCTCCCCCCAGAACCAACCCAATGTCGTGACCGGGATCAGCCCGGTCGGCGAACCGGGAAATCTGTCCCAACGCCTTCAACTGGCCAGGGCGCCTTCCTGTCTTCGTGCCGTGGTGGGGGACGTGTGGTTGCACGGGAGACGGTTATAAGGCTAGTGGCTTCAAGCACCGCCAGCGGTGATGCAGTTCACAGTGCGCGTCGGGATAATTTCCGGTTGGCATTGGAGCGCAGGCCTCACGTGGGCAGTCCCCTCATCCGATGTCTTCTGGCAAAGCGTGAATACTTCACAAGTTTGGCGGTGAATAGAATACGGAATCCCGGTTCCCCATCGCCGAGACTATACCCAACCCCGATGCGATCCTGGTGAATTCGATCAGCGAGTA
>NZ_JYNS01000044.1 GCF_000934725.1 Methyloterricola oryzae | reverse complement strand
CGGTTCGCGTCAAACAATGCTTCAAGGCCGCCTTCCGCCACCGCATTCTGGTAGCGATAGAAGGTGTCTCGCGACACCCCCATCACCTTGCAGGCCTTGGACACGTTGCCGAGTTCAGTTGCCAGGTTCAGCAGACCGATCTTGTGACGGATGACATTCTGATTGAGACTACTCATGGGGTTACTCCTGCGCTCACGCGCCGTTTCGATGAAGAGTCGCACCTCTATCAAAACGGGTAACCCCACCTCGCGGCAAGGAACTCTGTCAGATCAAGTCTGAACTTCTACATCTGATGTATCTTATGACAAGCTTAATCGCTGCTGTCACCGGGACTTCGATTCCACAAGGTTCCGTCGAGAGGAGATAGCAACATGAATTTCAATGCGTGCTTTTTCGCGCTTTCTCGTGGGGTTTTGACCCTCTTCTTTGTTGTAGCACTAGCCCCGAGCGCACGCTCAGAGTCCATACGGTATTATCAAAGAACCAATTTGGTCTCCGATCAAGCATCCGTTGCGCGCGTGCTCGACCCCAATCTGCACGGAGCTTGGGGGATGGCTCGTTCGGCTAGCAGTCCCTTGTGGGTCAATAGCAGTTTCAGCAATGTGTCCTTGGGCTACGACGGAGACGGCAAACCCGCCCCGTCGGCGCAGCCGTTGGTGGTGGCCACGCCAGCAACCCCCACGGGCATCGTCTTCAACGTGTCTAACGATTTCGCCTTTAGCGCCACACCGGGCCAAACGCAGTTGTCCGCGCGCTATCTGTTCGCCAGCCTGGATGGGCACATCGCTGCGTGGAATCCGCAAATCGATGCCGGAAACGCAATCGTAATGGTCGACAACCACAGTTCTGCAGCCTATACGGGCTTAGCGGTGGCGCGCAGCAATGACGTGAACAAACTTTATGCCGCCAATTTCGCTCAGGCGCGCATCGATGTGTTCGATGCTCAATTCCACGCGGTGCCGATGGCAGCGACCGCATTTACGGATCCCAAAATTTCCGACAAGTTTGCGCCCTTCAACATTCAAGCGATCAATAACACACTGTATGTGACGTATGCACGCAAAGACGTTTTTCAACGTGCGCGAGGTAGAAAGCAAGGTTTTGTCGATGTATTCGACGGCAACGGCGGCTTGATCATGCAATTGCAGCGAGGTTCCTGGATGCGTGCGCCGTGGGGCGTTGCGCTCGCACCGCCCGATTTTGGCAAGTACGGCAACGCGCTCTTGGTTGGCCAATTCGGCAGCGGGCGCATTGCGACATTCAACGCCATCACCGGTCGATTTCGTGGGTTTCTCACGAATGTGAATGGAAGTCCGATGGTGATTACCAAACAAGGATTGTGGGGCCTGGGCTTTGGCGGTGGCGATGGCAGCGACTCAGGCTCCACCAGCACACTGTATTTCGCGACGGACATCGGCGGCACGCATGGACTATTCGGCACCCTGACAGCCGCCGAAAAGCAGGTCCAATCAACGCCGGCACCGGCGGCTACGCCCGCGCCCTCGGCACCAACGCCATCACCTACCGCCCAGCCCTATCCGTATTGAAGCTCGCAAACCATTGCACTATTTGATGTTGGACGCATAGCGATGCGAGCGGTGGCTCAAGGGCGGGTGGCATCTGGAGGCGGTGGAGGCGGTTGACCCGGCGGCGGCGGTGGAATGTCGGCCGCTCGGGGTGCCTGCGACGGCGTACTTTCGACCGTCTGCCCATAGACCGGCACGCGATGCCCGTTCGCATACATGCACTGGATATAGCTCATGTCATAGCGCTGCTGAGCAGCGTAACCGGAGTTGCTCGCGGTAGAGGTACCGACCAGTCCGCCTGCCGCGAGCCCAGTGCCTGCTCCAATCGCGGCGCCTTGGCCGCCACCGATCGCCGCACCGGCTGCGGCGCCCAGCGCAGTTCCAACCGCGGCACTGCCGGCACCTGAGGAGATCGCCGCTTGATTCGGAGTCACACCCCCGAGTTCAGCGTTGGCGAACTGTCGACACTGAGCGTCGTCGTTGCGAAATTGGATAAAATCTTTTCCAGTGCCCGACAACGCCAGCACACTGGGGCCCGACGGCAGGCTTGCACAGCCGAAAAGCGCAGCGGGAAGCAAAAGCAGACGAAAAAATGACCTGCGCGTACCCCCCCTAGCGATCTGATGGTTCTGGCGCAACCGGCTGCCATCCCCCCGGGCATTCCTCGACATAGGGGTAATAGGCATTCGGGCTGCGGCAGTAGTACCAAAAGTTGCTGACTGGTCGCGAACTTTGCGGGGACACGCTTTGTTGAATGTAGATCGGCGGCGCAGCGGGGACGGTGATGACCGTGGATGGATAGACCGGGTAGGGGTAATAGGGATAGGCCGGCCAACCAAGCCCCGCCCCGAAGTAAAAGCCGACAGAGGGTCTGCCATAATAGCCACCGTAACCGTAACCGTAACCGTGGCCCCAGTGTGCGCCACCCCAGTGTGCGCCACCCCAGTGCCCGCCACCACCATGGCCACCCCATGCCCATGCTGGCGTCACCGCTAAAGTAGCGAGCAACGCGCAAATCTGGGTGAACATTCTGACGTGATTCATATTGGCCATGCCTCGACGTGGCTGGAATGGCCCTCCTTGGCGCACCCTCGCGGCTTTTGCTTCCCAACCGGTAAGATCGAACCAAGCCTCCTTGCCGTCTTCCGGGTCCAGCATCTATCGCCGACAGAGCCGATGTCCCAATTCATCGCCTCCCACCTTTCTCGTTGACCTATACACCAGCAGGCTTAACTGAACCTTAATTTGTTCGCGGACTGGACGCTGCGGCGCGAGAGGCCGTTGAACTTCCGTTGCATCATGGATAGGCTGTCATCCGGCGTACGATGAAAGGGGGTAGGTACGTCGAGTTCGCTGCCTCGCACTTCTGTGAAGTCGCGGACCTTTGAGTAGAGCGGTCAAACCAAAAGGGGAACCATCCATGAAGAATGTCGCCTTAATTCCCGTCTCGTTTTTGTTGTCCGCAGCGCTAGCGCTGGGCATCTCTCAGAGTGTTTATGCTGCAAAACAGACGGCGCCGGACGCCGCCCAGATTAACAAGCTGATAACCGCCGCCAAAACCAAGGCTGATCACGTCAAGCTGGCCCATTTGCTGGAAAGTGAAGCGGCTTACGAGGACGCAAAAGCAAAAGCATTGGCTGCGCAAGCTGAAGCCTACAAGGAGCACAAGCATGGCTTTTATGACAAAAACATCGGTGATCTCGTAGAACACACCAGCGCGCTGGCACAACACTACGCCGATGCTGCAAAGTTGCACAAATCGCTGGCAGAGATCCATGCCGCGATTGCATCGGAATTGAAATAGGAACGCTACAACCCTCAACAATAAAGGGGTGAGACGGTGGGGTCTGCGATTCCTGAGCCGAGCGATTCGAATGTGAATCCTTGCTTCCGGCCTATCGTTCGGCCGGAAGCGGAGTCACGCAGGTCTAAAGGCCTTCGTTCCCTTCAAAGGGGCGTGACGCGCATTCTCGATTTCCAAACCGGCGATCTGCTAAGCGCCGCCGCATGCACATTTTTCAGGCGCTCCGCCGCAGCGTCCCTACCTGCCTTTTAATGTGGAAAGCGCTCATTCCGCTCCATTTGCCTCCAGAATGAATTACGTCTGCGCACCAGCTTCGAAATTCCTGGTCTCCGAACGCAATGACGCCCGGAACGTAATCACGGGCGCTGGCGGTGTTTTCATGAAGCATTTTCGAGAGAGCGGCAGCCTCATAGAAAGTCGTCAAGGCTGATATGGTCAGTGATCGGCTTTGCAACGAACCACGAACCAGCTTTACAGAAATTTGGACCTGATAAGCTGCGTGTTGATGATGCGAGAAGACTGCCTGCCACCCGGACGTTTATCAGGATCCCATTCACGGAATCAAGTGGAACTCAGCCCTAGTCGGCATTGATCGCCATGAACTTTACGCAAGTCAAGTGCCTATTGGTTTTCGGTATCTTCGCTGTCATCGGCTTCGGCCCGATCTCGCCGGGTTGCCTCATCGGAATGTATTCAGTGCTCGCCCGCCCGTCCTGGTTACTGGGGGTGATACGATGTATGTATAAGAGGTCCAGTAGCCCTATGTACCCTGCCCCTAACTTGGAACCTGGAAATTCTGCGAGGGTCCGTGTCTATACCTTTCTCTGCTTCCTGGCCTTATTCCTCATCGATATTGCCCCGTATCCCGTAACACCCAGTCTCGCAATCCCCATCATTTTGATTCGGCCACGCTGGTTTTATGAACTCGTGGAGACGATTTATGGGAATTAGCGAACGGCGCAAACAGTGTCCTGAATAGAAGGTAATGCCCTCAAGCGATGTCACTCCAACCGCAAGGAAGTTATGCTCACCTGCACCCGACAGCCTTGAAGCTTAATACCAAAAAGCAGCAGACGTGTCATACCAGACATAAAAAAATGCCTTGATTTAATTGGTAGCAACGTGTGGGCTCGAACCACCGACACCAGCATTATGAAGACTGTGCTCTCTCTACAGAGCCCTTTACGATCAATACTTTAAAACGCCGCGCGCCATCGGTTACGTCAGGAAACGCCACAGGACGACTGCTCGTCGTCATACCACATGTCATACCGGGTGAAATTCGTCATCGAGCAGCCCTGCCTCCCGGAACACTCCAACAGCGGTCACTCAAACGACTGTCCCACCCAAATCGCAGACGTTCGCCCGCCCTACCCTATTGCCAATTGATCGGCCAAACCGGCCATCCGACCTTGCCCCGCAGTTCTGTCCCAGCGGCTGCTTTATGGAATGATCGCGATCTGACGGAACCGGCAATCTTCGGTCAATCAAAGGAGCATCGAGAGTGCCACTTGAATGGCGGCTTAACTTCGATTGTGTTGAAAAACCCGCATTTGCTTGGTTTAGGGCGGTAAAATAGGCCTATCAACATAACCGGGACTAGCGGCTATGATGGGTCAACTCAGCGGGGTTCAGGAGCGCCTTTTTTATTCCTTCAGCCTCGACAAGCACGTTCCCAAAGACCACCTCCTGCGAGGGATCGACCGGTTCCTCGACCTGGGCGGCCTTCGCAAGAAACTGGCAGAGGCCTACAGCCCCATCGGGCGCCCCTCCATCGACCCCGAATTGATGATCCGCATGCTCGTTTTGGGCTACTGCTTTGGCATCCGCTCCGAGCGCCGACTGTTTGAGGAAGTTCACCTCAACCTGGCTTACCGCTGGTTTTGCCGCCTGGACTTGCAGGATGATGTCCCCGACCACTCCACTTTCTCGAAAAACCGCCACGGGCGTTTCCGCGAGAACGATACCTTCAGGCTGGTCTTCGAGGAGGTCCTTTGGCGCTGCATGGCCGAGGGCCTGGTGCGGGGCGAGGGCTTTGCCACCGACGCCAGCATCATCAAGGCCGACGCGCAGCAGCAGCGCCGGGTGTTAGACGACGGCGGGATTGACTGGGGCGATCCGAAGCAGGCGACTCGCCCGGTCCGCGAGTATCTCGAAGGCTTGGAAGAAACCAATGATCCAAAGGATCCTCCCAAGGTACTCTCGCTGACTGACCCGGCTGCGAGTTGGACTGCGGCCACCGGCGACCGTCCTTTTTTCGCTTATTCGACCAACTACCTGATCGACCTTGAGCACGGCATCATCGTCGATGTGGAGGCCTCGGCGGTCAGCAAAACGGCGGAAGTGAAAGCCACGAAAACCATGGTCGACCGCGTAGAAGAAGCCTTTGGCGTAAAGCCCGAACGGTTGGTTGGGGATACCAATTACGGCTCAGCGGAGATGCTGGCCTGGCTGGTGGACGAGAAGCAGATCGCGCCCCATGTGCCGGTCTGCGACAAGACTGAACGCAAGGATGGAAGCCTATCGAGCAAGGATTTCGAGTGGGACGGCGAGGCCGACGAATACCGCTGCCCCGAAGGCAAGGCCCTGCGCCGTAACCAACGCCCGTTCAAACGGGCGCGCACCCACGTCACCAAGGCTGGAACCATCATCTACCGGGCCAGCGCCAAGCACTGCGTGGACTGCCCGCTGAAAGCGCGCTGCTGCCCCAACACTCCGATGCGAAAGATCGCCCGCAGCGTCCACGAGGACGCCCGCGAGGTGGCCCGGCGCATTGCCAAGACTGAAAGCTACCAGCAGTCCCGCAAGGACCGCAAGAAAGTGGAAATGCTGTTCGCCCACCTAAAGCGCATCCAAGGGCTCGTCAAACTGCGCTTGCGCGGGTTCACCGGGGCGAAGGACGAGTTCCTGCTGGCGGCCATCGCCCAAAACCTGAGGCGGATGGCCAAAAGGTTGGCGGGAAATGCCTCGGAAGCCCTCCCGACACCCGCATTAGGGTAAGACAGGCCCGCTATAACGATTGTCCCGATCACTGAACTAAGAAAGTCTGCTTCCTTGAAAACCAGGCATCTCATAGCGTCGCCGAAAAAGCGACTTTTTCAACACAATACTGTATCCGTCCGGTAATCCCATCTGTAAGGTGCCCGATGGATTGCGCAAGATAGTGTCCACTTCAGTTTTTAGTGGACACTTTCATGGACTCATCTCCCAAGCGTACCCGGCGCTTCCATAGCGTTGATTTCAAGCGGCAGGTGGTGGACGCCTGCCGACAGCCCGGTGCCTCAATTGCCGCGGTCGCGCTGGCACACGGCATCAACGCCAACCTGGCGCGGCGTTGGCTGCGCGAATCGGGCAGCGTAAGTGCCTCCAGAT
>NZ_JYNS01000043.1 GCF_000934725.1 Methyloterricola oryzae | reverse complement strand
GGGGCGGAAATCCCAGGCGAACTTGCCCCAAATACCGCCGTTTCGGACCACTTTATGACTGACCAACACCCCAATAGGGTCCAACCGGCCTAAACGCGTCAGGTCCTCCCATTAATCGGCGTTTCCTTAATGTTCAATAGCAATGTTACTTATATCGAAAATATCGTTTGGCTGTACGATACCTCTTTAAATCATCTCGGCCTGAACCCGGCAAAGGTTAGTGAGCAAATCTCCAAAGGCAAGCCGCAACCTTAAGGATGCAGTTATGTGAGATTTTTTTTACAACATCCGGTTCAGGCTTTAATCAGCGGAAGCTAGCTCCATACTGTAATGAAGGTTTTCTTAAGTGGCCTGTCAATTGCTTGCCTAGTGCACAAGGCGTGAGTCTGTCAAATTTGGAGAAAACCCCATGAGAAACCTTGCCGCCGCTATTATTGGCTCTCTGTTTTATGCTGTTAATCCAGCATATGCGGATCAGCAGTGGGACCCAAGCACCTTGAATGAAAGAATTCCTGGCGGCATGAGTGCAGTCGACGCCTCGTATCGTCAATGCCTGGAAACGGCCCTGATGTCCTCAAATAAGGGCACGACGCCGATGTTTGATGTCAATTCGCTGGCCAGCTCGATTCTGATGCAGTGTGAAGGGAAGCTTAAGCCCATTATTGGCGCCGCGAGCGCGTTGAATGCCCCGTCGTCGGATTTCGAGCGCTTTCTTCAGATGAAACGGAGCAAAGCCGAACTTAGTCTGCTGCGGTCTCTGTATTTCGAGAACGCCCAAACAAATCCGTAGTTGGCAGAGCAGCCTTGGCATTCTGCCGTTTATTTCAATTACGAAAGCGACCTGGAATCTACCTATCGTTTTCGGAATTCGATAGCCACCAAACCTGGTTTATGATCATGCGCTTCAATCACCTAGAATGCCGCGGTTCCAAACATTTTGCAGCGCTGGCAGCCACCTTGCTCCTCTCGGCGATCTTTGCGCATTCAGTCTTGGCCGCTCCAGTCTATCTGTCCGATCTGGTGCCAACGGGAACACCGACCAATGGTTGGGGCCCCTACGAAAAGGACAAGTCCAACGGCGAACAGCTTCAGGGTGACGGTAAAGCCCTGACGATCAACGGCGTGACCTATGCGAAGGGACTCGGTGTGCATGCGAACAGTGATCTCCGTTTCAGCGTAAGTGTCCCAACTGGTTCCAGCTGCGCCTTAAGGGCGCAAGTGGGTGTTGATGACGAAGTAGGTAACCAGGGATCGGTCGTCTTTGAAGTCTGGAATGGAACGACAACCCGACTGTATCAATCGCCCCGAAAAACGGGCGCCGACGCTGCTACGGCGGTCAACGTAAGCCTTCCGGCCGGAAATAGTACGTTACGCCTGTTGGTGACCAATGGTGGCGATAACGTCACCTTTGACCATGCCGATTGGGCCAAGGCCTTGGTGACCTGTAGCAGCGGCAGCGCCAACTTGTTTGGTCCGGCAACCTCCCTAAGCGCAGGCGCGCACGCTCATGCCGTGCGCATCGCGGATCTCAATTTTGACGGCAAGGCCGACCTGGTGACCGCCAATGCCGCCGAAGCCACTATCAGTGTCTTGCTCGGCAATGGAAATGGCAGTTTCCAGCCCAAAACCAACTATGCAACCACCGCGCTTGGCGAACCCAAGTCTATAACGATCGGAGACCTTAACGGCGATGGCGCGTTGGATCTGGTCACGCCCAACCAGATTACGAACAATGTCAGCGTACTGCTGGGCAACTTGACCCTGGGTAAGGGCGATGGCACGTTCAAAGGCAAGGTCGACTATCCCTCGGCCTCCGGTGCACACGAGGCGGCAACCGGCGACATCAATAAGGACGGCAAGCTCGATGTGGTCGTAGCCGGTTGGGGCGGCTCGGTGTTGAGCGTTCTGCTCGGCAACGGTGACGGCACCTTGCGATCTCAAACGACGTTTGCAACGGGTACTGCGCCACACTCGATCGTAATCGCTGACTTCAACGGCGACCAAAATCCTGATCTTGCTACTGCCAACCACGATAGCAACAATGTGAGTGTGCTGCTGGGCAACGGCAGCGGCGGCTTTCAGGCTAGGGTAAATTACTCAGTGGGGACCAGCCCACACTCCATCAGGGCCGCGGACCTCGACAAGGACGGTTTTATTGACCTCGTTACGGCCAATGACGTCTCGAACGATGCAAGCGTATTGTTCGGAGTTGGCAATGGTACGTTTCAGACTGCCATCGACTACCCGACCGGCATCACGCCAAAATCGGTGTTCATCGCCGATGTGAACGGGGACAACCTGCCCGACATACTGATTGCCACCATTAATGGCAACTACCCGACACTGGTCAATACGGGTGGGGATAGAGTCAGCGTGCTGCTGGGTACCGGTAATCGTGGCTTTCAGGACAGGGTGGACTATGCCGTAGGGCAAGGGCCTTTCTCGGTGGTAACAGGCGATGTCAATAATGACGGCATACCCGACCTGGCCACTTCGAACTGGTGGGATGCCAATGTAACGATTCGTCTGGGCGTCTCGGTGCCGACGGCACCAGCCATTCCGACGTTGAACTCAGCCACGCCTGGGAATGCCTCGGTGACCCTCGCCTGGTCCGCCAGCGCGGGCGCCAATGGCTACAATGTTTATCGAGGCACTTCGGCAGGCAGCGAGGGTTCCATACCGCTCAATTCAACACCGATAACCACAACCAGCTACCTGGACAGCGGACTGACGAACGGGATCACGTACTTCTACAAGATCAGGGCCGTCAACGGCGCGGGAGCGGTTTCCGGCCTTTCCAATGAAGTGTTCGCAACACCCCAGGTTGGCACGAATAGCACCATCAACTTGTCCGACCTCGCTCCGGCCGGCACGCCGACAAACGGTTGGGGGCCCGTCGAGAAAAACATGTCCAATGGAGAGCAGGCCGCCGGAGACGGCAAAACCCTGACGATCAATGGAGCCACTTTTGCGAAAGGCTTCGGTGTGCACGCCAACAGTGACATACGCTTTAACATCGTCATCCCCCCGGCACCCGCCAGCTGCACTTTCAATGCCCAAGTGGGCATCGACGATGAGGTTAGCTCGCCCCTAGGCTCGGTCGCCTTTGAAGTTTGGAAAGACACTAGCACCCGGTTGTTTCAGTCAGGAGTCAAGACCGGCGCAGACGCAGCTACCGCTGTCAATGTACCGCTCAGCGCCGGCTCCATGACGCTGCGCCTTGTTGCAACGGGCGGCACCACGATTGATTTCGACCATGGCGACTGGGCCAATGCCATTGTGACTTGCAGTGGCGCGGCTCCGGAAGCTCCGGCTCCCGTCATCACCGCAGCGTCCGCAGGCGACTCAAAGGTGACGCTGAGCTGGGCAGCCGTAGCCGGGGCAACGGGGTATAACATCTACCGGGGGACATTATCGAACAGCGAAAGCACGATCCCGCTAAATCCAATACCCATTACGGCCACCAGTTACCAAGACAGTGGTCTGGTAAACGGCACCACGTATTACTACAAGATACGCGCACTTAACGGCACGCTTTCCTCCGCATTGTCCAATGAAGCATCAGCCAGACCCGCAGCGGCAACCGCTTCGGCGTTGGATGTGTTGGTCAGCCGTTACGACGCCGCCGGAACTGGCGCAAACAAGAGTGAGACTGTACTGACAACAAGCAATGTTAATGGGCAGAAATTCGGCCGTCTCTTCAGCATCCCAGTTTTTGGGAAAGTCTACGCGCAGCCACTATACGTCTCTAAGCTGACGGTTCAAGGCGTGCAGCGGGATGTGCTCTATGTGGCAACGATGGAAGATATCCTGTATGCGTTCGACGCCAATACGGGCAACCCGCTATGGAGCGTAAATTTCGCCCAGGGCGGTGTGACCCCCGTTCCGGTGACTGACGTTGCCCTTACCAATTCATTGAATATCGCCGGCAATATCGGTATCGAGAGCACCCCGGTCATCGACCGGGCAAGCAATACCATCTATCTGGTAGTACGTACCAAGGAGAACGGTCAGAACATTTTCCGTCTGCACGCCTTGGATATTGCTACAGGCGCTGAAAAGACCAACTGGCCAACGGCCCCCTTATCTGGAAGCGTTACTGTCGGCAATAAGACTGTTACATTCAACCCGAATGTCCAGAACCAACGCGCTGCCCTCAACATCGCGCAAGGACAGGTAATCATCAGCTTCGGTTCTCATGAAGACTTCAATGCCTATTATGGCTGGGTCATGGCATACGATGGTCAATCCGGCGCGCGGAGCGGAATACTGGTTACGACGCCTACCGCGCCGGGGGTAGCCGGTACCGGCGGCAAGGTCAATGGCCCTGGTGGCGGCGTGTGGATGTCTGGTCGGGCACCCGTCGTCGACAACCTTGGATACGTCTACCTCGCCGTGAGTAACGTGTGGGGAAACGGTGGTTACGACGGTGTCAACAACTTCAGTGAAAGCCTCCTGAAGCTTGATCCGTTGCAGGGTCTGAAAGTCGTTGATTGGTTCACGCCCGATAACAGGGCAGCCCTTGATGCAGCGGACGAAGACTTCGGCAGTTCCGGGCCGATGCTGATTCCAGGCAGTACCCTGGTTACCATGGGAGGCAAAGACGGTGTTCTTTACCTTGTCGATTCCAATAGCCCGACGGGTCTCGGTAAAGGCGTCAATAATGCTCTCAACCAGGTACAGTCGCTGCCATTTGGAGGGCTCGAGATCCGCAATGGGGCCGCCATATGGGTTCGCTCCGCACAAGCCGGCGGTTCGCTGACGTACCATGCCCAATGTTTCGACGCGGTACGTAGCTATCCCTTCGATGGCTTCCGCTTCGTGACTACAGGCGCGAAGGCTTCTATAGACACCTTTGCAGAGCCAGGCGGATTCCTGACCGTTTCGGCCAATGGAGAGCAAGCCGGCAGTGGAATTGTCTGGGCCTATGGCACGCAAACCAATGCCGACCACGAAATGACGGTGGGAGAGTTGCGGGCCTATAATGCGGATACCCTGACGCGGCTCTGGAGCAGCAAGGATAACCTGACCAGGGACGATGTGGGCCTGTTTACCAAATATGTCCCCCCGGTGGTGGTCAACGGCAAGGTCTACGTCGCGACCAACTCAAATCAGATATTGGTGTATGGCCTATTGCCGACAACCGGAGACTTCACAGTCACTGCCTTGCCCGCGTACCTGCCTGTCATGGCTGGAAGCTCAAGTTTTGAACTTAGGGCCAATCCATTGAACGCGTTTAGCGGAACTGTGAATTGGGCGGTTGCCGGATTGCCGGCCGGCGTAACCGCCGCATTCACAGGGAACCCTGGAAATCAGGCGAAATTGAATCTGACGGTTCCTAATACAACCAGCGCGGGCCTTTACACCGCAACTGTGACAGCCTCATCCGGTCAGTTGTCTCATACGCAAACGGTCATTCTGAACGTGACGGGTGCGCAATCAATTTCGCGCAGCACCAGTCCCTGGAGCATCTTGTCCTTCGACAGCCAGGAAACCGTGGGCCAATTTGCTCCGGCGACTCAGGCCATTGATCTGAATCCCACAACGTTCTGGCATACTGCTTGGTCGGGTGCGACGCCGGCCAATCTGCCACATCAAATCGTCATTGATCTGGGATCGCCTCAACTGGTCTCTGGACTATCGTATCTGCCCCGACAGGATGGCTGCGCCAACGGAACCGTTCGCAAGTACGAGATTTTTCTTAGCCTCGACGGCGTGAATTGGGGAAATGACTTGGTAGGCGGTTCGTTCGACTACTCAAACATGAGCTGGGGCTGTAGCGGACAATCGATCTTGCGCAAACAGCAGATCAAGATTCCTCCGACATCGGGACGTTACGTCCGATTCCGCGCCTTGAGCGAAGTTAACGGCAACCCATGGACGTCAGCAGCTGAGATAGACATTTTTAAACAATGATTTGTAGTGCTTCTGTAGGGAGCAAGCGAACGCAGTGTTGAAATAATCCAGCGTGAGGTAAGCGTGCAGGATAGTGTCCACCTAAATTCTTGGTGGACGCTATGGCCGAACACACTAAGAGCACCCGGCGGCAGCACAGCGCCGATTTCAAACTGCAGGTGGTGGATGCCTGCCGACAGCCCGATGCCTCCGTTGCCGGGGTAGCACTGGCACACGGGATCAACGCCAATCTGGTACGGCGCTGGTTGCGCGAGCAAGGCATTGTGGCGTCGTCGAAGCGCGTAGCCGCGGAGGCGAACGTGCTCGATTTCGTGCCGGTGCGGATTGCGCCGTCGGAAGCCCCGCCCGGCGATATCCGGATTGAACTGCGCCGCGCTGGATTCGTGGCGACGATCCACTGGCCGGTGCAGGCAGCTCCGGAACTGGGTGCCTGGCTGCAGGCCTGGTTGCGATGATCCGGGTGGAAGCGGTCTGGTTGTCGACGCCGACGCTGGACCTTCGCGCCGGCATGGATACGCTGCTGGCGCGGGTGGTCCAGGTGTTCGGCGAAGCGCGGCCGCAGCATGCCTATCTGTTTGCCAACCGGCGGGCAAACCGGATGAAGGTTCTGGTGCATGACGGCATCGGCATGTGGCTCGCGGTGCGTCGTTTGCATGAAGGGGGTTTTGCCTGGCCCAAGCCGGGTGAACCGCTGCACCTGACCCATCTGCAGTTCGAGGCGCTGGTACTCGGGCTGCCCTGGCA
>NZ_JYNS01000042.1 GCF_000934725.1 Methyloterricola oryzae | reverse complement strand
CGGCTGGCCCACGATCTCAAAAGAGCACTCCGCTGGCCGCGGCTTTTTCCTCTCACTTCGATCAATCATCATCGTGATGATGGTGGTGATGGCCGTAGCCACCCCAGCCGCCACGGTAGCCATAGCCACCCCAACCGCCACCCGGGTAGCCATAGCCGTTGCCATACCCATAATAGGGCCGGCCATGAGCGTGTCCCCAGCCTTGACCGTACCCGCCATAGCGGGGGTAGACGGCACAGCCGGATAAAAACAGTAGTATCGCAAACAAACAGACCAGCCACTTCCAGCGGGCTGATGGTTTCATGGGTGTTGCACGCCTGTTGACCAGGTCGTGTCTCGTAGTGAATGAAGGCGGGAACCTGATGTTCCACGCCTCCTTTGTATCACCGTCGAGATGAACGCCGGCTGAATCCAAACGCGCTTTGTCTTTCGCCGTGGTGCATCGGCTCCGCTTGCGCGAGAATCAGGCGGACTGGGGCTCTGATCATTCCTGCTGGCGCGCTTCTAACAGCGACGGAAAGGTCAGGGCCTGCCATGAAAGTGGAGGAGTCACACATGTGCACCAACTTTATTCCTGCGTCCCGGCCGGATTTTCCTGTGGCATTGAATCTTCCGGAGCCAACTTTCGACTATCCGCGGGAGACTTACGTGTCGTATCGGGCACCCATCATCCTGGTGGCGCCGGACACAGCAGCGACGGAACTGCGTGAAGCCCAGTTCGGGCTGGTGCCGTTCTGGTCGAACGACACCAAGATCGCGCGCCATACCTACAACGCACGCTCCGAGACCGTGGCAATCAAGCCCAGCTACCGCGATCCATGGAAGAAGCGCCATTATGCCCTAGTACCCATGCTGGGCTTTTTCGAGCCAGACTACGCAACGGGCAAATCCATCCGCCGGTGTATCGAACGGCAGGACTTGGGCGTCTTTACCTTCGCTGCTATTTGGGACTACTGGCGCACTCCGGATGGCGGCGGGCTGACCAGTTTCTCCATGCTCCCCCTGAATGCGGACGGCCATCCGGTGATTGGGCGCTTCCATGCGCCGGGCGACGAAAAGCGCTCCCTGGTCATCATTGGGCCAGAGGACCGGGAGGCCTGGCCGCGGGCGATCACACCCCGGATTCGGTGGAGCGGCGTGTCCGCATCCTCCCTGCAGCGAGTCGCAGCTGCGACTCGCGCCTGTTTCCGCAGATCGCTCAGGCGCTGTTACAGCGCAAGCAGCTTCGTGTGACCCACTACAACCGATCAAGCCATGAAACCAAAGTCCGTGACATCACCCCGCAGCGGTTGGTGTACTACCGGGATAACTGGTACCTGGATGCCTGGTGTCATTGGAGCGAGGGACTGCGCAGCTTGGCCGTCGATTCGCTGGAGCAGGTGGTGATCTTGCCGGACCCAGCACTTGAGTTGGACGAAGCAGCACTGGAGGTGGAACTCGCCGCTGGTTACGGCATCTTCTCCGGCGCCGAGGTGCAGTGGGCGCTCCTGCGCTTCACGCCCGAACGCTCACGCTGGGTGCAGGCCAAAGTCTGGCACCCCCAGAAGCAAGGGCAGCGGGATGAGCAAGGTCGCTACTGCCTCAAGTTGCCCTACACTCAGTCCCAGGAACTGGTCATGGACATCCTGCGCCATGTCGATCAGGTCGAAGTCCTGGAACCCCGGGGCCTGCGGCGGGAAATCCAGGCAACCGCTCAACGGTTAGCGGCGCTGTATCAAAAATAGTTTTGAGCGGCTCACGTGGTGAGCGACTGCCTTCCGTACACTGTCTCCGTCAATGACTAAAGATGGAGACCGACCATGTTGAACCGACTCATGCAAGGCCTTGCGGCCGCCAAACTTGCCTTTGGCTGCGGCTGGAAAACCGGGTTCACACCGCGCCCGGTGCTGCCCTCCGCTGGATGAGATCTCCCTCTACTTCACCCACCACGTGATCCTGCTGCCGAGCGAGTATTGAGTTCTCGCGCAGAGCTCGGGTCGGCTGTCGCCGGCTGGGGCTCTTGCTTTGGCAGTGCTTTGCAATCGGAGAAACAGACTGCGGGTGCAGACTGTTTCAGCCCATCTGGCCGGATCACCCAGACGCGTGAACCGGCGGAGAAGCCCCTAGGGGGCGCTGCCCCCACGCGCGGGACAACAAAAATAACGGCTTTCAAGGCAGAAAAAGCGGCTTTCAGCCGGCGCTGCGCTGGGCCGAAGCTTCCGTTTTTCCGCCGCGAACCTTCCGTGATTTTTGCTTGCCCTTGCTACCCCCCGCGCTTCGCCAGCGGGTCAGGGGTGCCGCCGCGCAGGCACCCTCAACCCGATAGGAGCAAACGCCATGAACACGACCGCGTCCGAGCCGAAATGCGATGTCTACACCCGCGTGACCAACAAGATCCGGGCCGACCTGGAGCAAGGCGAGTTGACCTGGATGAAGCCCTGGAGCGGCGAACATGCCGCCGGGAGGATCACCCGGCCCCTCCGAGCCAACGGCACGCCGTATCAGGGGATCAATATCCTCTTGCTGTGGACCTCGGCTTTGGAGCAGGGCTTTGATTCGGCGACCTGGATGACGCTGAAGCATTCCAATGAGCTGGGCGGCCGTGTCCGCAAGGGCGAGCATGGTTCCCTGGTGGTGTACGCCGATGCCATCCGCAAGACCGAGACCGACCAGGACACCGGCGAGGATGTCGAGGTCTCGATTCCCTTCATGAAGGCCTATACCGTCTTTAACGTCGAGCAGATCGCCGACCTACCCGAGCGCTTTTATGGGAAGCCGGAGGTTCCAGAGGTCAACC
Source organism: Methyloterricola oryzae (assembly GCF_000934725.1). Classification (NCBI taxonomy): domain Bacteria; kingdom Pseudomonadati; phylum Pseudomonadota; class Gammaproteobacteria; order Methylococcales; family Methylococcaceae; genus Methyloterricola; species Methyloterricola oryzae. The sequence continues at coordinate 4,539 of NZ_JYNS01000042.1, read as the reverse complement.
CAGATGAGCGGGATGAAATGCTGGACCAGTACTTCAAGAACACCGGCGTCACCATCCTCGAGATGGGCAACCGCGCGAGCTATTCCGTCGCGCTCGATATGATCAAGATGCCGCCCTTTGTGTCCTTCCGGGACTCCGAAAGCTTCTTTTCCACGCTAGCGCACGAGGCTTGCCATTCCACGCGCCACCCGACCCGCCTGCACCGGGATTTCGGCCGCAAGCAGTGGGGCGATGAGGCCTACGCGAAAGAGGAACTGGTGGCCGAGATGGGCAGTGCGTTCCTGTGCGCGGATCTTGGCATCACGCCCGAAACCCGTGAGGATCATGCCGCGTATATTCAGAGTTGGATCACCCTGATTAAAGAAGAAAAGCGCTTTATCTTCACAGCGGCCGCCCATGCGCAGCGCGCCGTTGAGTACCTGCACAACTGCCAACCCAAGACAGCCGATCAGGCCGCCTGACGCTGTCCGAGGAAATTCACTGAGACAGCTTCGTTGCAAACAAGCCACTTCAATTGCTGCCGGGCCCCTTAGCCCGGCATTCTTTTGTGCAAATCCTGGCATTCTCCCTGACGAAGCAACGTGACCACCTTGAGGTTACTTACTTGAGATTTACCCTGACCTTCAAGGTCATCCGCGGTTGATTCTGCGTGATTGGCCTAAAAGTCACCCTGCGAGCAAGCAAAATCAACGGAAATCAAAGGCAGTAAACCCGGTAACCAACAATCAACATCGGTAACCTCAAAAAAGCGGGCAAGACATGTGAAGTTAGCCAACCAGCAAGCCGGTTGCCCACTTCACCTGGACTTATTCGCACCAAGGTGCTCAACGAAGATGAGCGGTAGAGTCCGCGTTCGGAATGGCGGCAAACTGTCCCAGTAAGGCCGGTAGTGCCCAGAGCGAAAAGTAACTGCTATCGGCTTAAGGAGGTCATTATTGCCTGGACACGCCCGGCTGGGCGCGATAGTGTGCCATGGCCATCTCGGCGTGCTGTCACCACAGCATGGCTTGCTTGACGTGGTGCGGCGCAAACAATCAGGACTCTAGGGAGGGTAGGGGCATGCACAGGCTCACTGAATTGGTGTTGGTCGTGGTCTTGGGGTTGACGGGTTGCGGCGGCGTACAACCGGTCAAGCATCTGGCGGATTGCGCGACGCTATTGGCGCATGGGCTGCGGCCCATCGCGGGCGAGCGCGAGGAGCGCTTCCTCGGCAAGGTGCAGGAATATACCGCTTCCTGCCGGGGTGGCGATAAAGCGTTGCAGTTCCGCAAGACGCCCTGGGTGGACTGGCAGAATTACTGGGCCACTGGCGATGCGTCAAGCTTTGCCCCCGGAACGCACAGCGTGGGCAAACTGCTGGGTCCCAACGCCCAGGGCATCAATGGCGCCCTGCTGGACCTGGAGTACCAGCGGATGGAACTGATCAAGTTCAATCTGTGGGATAACAGCGGCACCTTTCCCGGTTACGTGACCGGCAAGGATGGGCGCGATGGCCCCGCCATCAAGGTCTGGGACGAAATGCGGCTGCCCGCGAGCGATCCGCACTATGCTGAGGTGGGCGGTGCCGGGCCGCAGCAGTGTTCGGGCGAACTGATCCGGTTCCGTAACCTGACGGGCATCTGTACCGACATCAAGAACCCCCTGATGGGCAGCATACGCCAGCCCTTTGCCCGCAACGTGCAGTTTGAGGCGACCTTCCCCGATCTAGGCAAGAATGAGCTGGCCCGCAACCGTCACGGCGACCGGCTGGATGTGCTGCGGCCAGACCCGCAAGTGATCAGCCGCGAGTTGTTCAGTCGGCCGCAACAGGATGCGGCGCGCTGCAACGACGGCAAGGGGCTGGCGGACGATTCGCCCAGCGCGCGCTGCGATTACAAGAAGGCGCCGTTCTTCAACGTGCTGGCGGCCTTCTGGATTCAGTTCATGACCCACGACTGGTTCTCCCATCTGGAGGAAGGCCATAACCGGCCCGAGCAGAGCGGGATGGGTTGCAAGAACAAGCTGGTGGACGGGCGCGAAGTGGCACTCACGCCGGAAGAAATTACTCGCCTAGGTTGCCGGCCCGAGGACCGCATCGATCAACCCTATGTGGCCGAGACGGCAGATCCCGCCAGCTTCGAGCATCATGGCAAACGCTATCTGACCCGTGCCTACCGCACCAGCAACAACAATGTCACCGCCTGGTGGGACGCTTCCCAGATCTACGGCTACGATGAGACATCCCGGAAACGCGTCAAGCGCGATCCCAAGGATCCGGCTAGGCTGCTGCTGATCCGGGTGGGCAAGCGCAGCGGCGCGGGGGAGAAACAGGGCTATCTCCCGACCTTTTCGGCGGGCGATCCTATCAATCCGCAGTGGGCGGAACAGGAGGCCACCGGATTCGCTGACAACTGGACTATCGGCCTCAGCTTCTTCCACAACCTGTTCGCCCGGGAGCACAATAAATTCGTCGAAGCCTTCCGCAGCCAGACGAAGGCCACGCCGGATGCGGACTGCGGGCTGCGCAATCCCATCGCCCCGCACAAGCTGATTCGTTATCGCGACGTGACGGCGGACGAACTGTTTGAAATCGCGCGTCTGGTGGTGGCGGCGGAAATCGCTAAGATCCACACCACCGAATGGACCCCGCAACTGCTCTACGACGAACCCCTGTACCTGGGCATGAACGCCAATTGGAACGGGCTGTTCCAGAACAACAAGCTGGTGGCCTCGGCCCTAGAGCAGATCGTGGTGAACAACTTCGGCAAATCGACGGATGCCAAGAAGGCGGCCCAATGGTACTCGGTGTTTGCCTCGGGGCCCGGAATCTTCGGACTAGGCAACCGCGTCTATGCGGACGATGCCGTGTTCGCCCGCTATGACCCGGCCAAGACCGATCTGTGGAGTCTCAAGAACCCGGATCATGTGAACGGCGGCATCAATCACTTCGGCTCGCCGTTCAACTTCCCGGAAGAGTTCGTCACGGTCTACCGTTTGCATCCCCTAGTGCCCGATTTGATCGAATATCGCGACTGGACCCATCAGCCAAACGTCATTCAGAAAAAGGTGCCGGTGGTGGGTACACTGCGAGGCAAGGCGACGGCTGCGATGCGCGGCAAGGGGCTCGCCAACTGGGCGCTTTCCATGGGCCGGCAGCGCTTGGGCTTGCTCACGCTGCAGAATCAGCCGGTGTTTTTGCAGAATCTGGACATGCCCAGGCTGCAAAGCCCCACCGGGAAGATCGACGTGACCGCCCTGGACCTGATCCGGGACCGTCAGCGCGGCGTGCCCCGTTTCAACGAGTTTCGCCGGCAATATGGCCTGCGGCAGCTGACGCGCTTCGAGGATTTCATCGACCCGCACTTGCCGGCCGACTCCCCTGCCCGTGCCGAGCAATTGAAGCTGGTGAGCAAGCTGCGGGACATCTACGGCACTCATCGCTGTGATGCCTCAAAGATCATCACCTCGGCCCAGCTCAACGAAGACGGCACGCCCATCAACGATTGCCTCGGGCAGCCCGATGGCAGCGTGGTCGACAACATCGAGGATGTGGACACCGTGGTCGGCTGGTTGTCCGAATTTGCCAGGCCCCACGGTTTTGCCATCTCCGAGACCCAGTTTCAGGTCTTCATCCTGAATGCCTCGCGCCGGCTGTTCAGCGACCGCTTCTTCACTTCCAGCTTCCGGCCAGAGTTTTATACCCAGTTGGGCGTCGACTGGGTCGTCAACAACGGTCCGGATGGCCGCGTCATGGAGCAGGGTAAGCCCAATGGCCATGAGGTTGAGGTCTCGCCCTTGAAGCGGGTATTGCTGAGGACCATGCCGGAGTTGGCGCCGCAACTGGACGGTGTGGTGAATGCCTTCGACCCATGGGCACGGGATCGCGGGGAGTATTACTCGCTGCAATGGAAAGCCAGGGCTGGAGCCGAGAGCGACCCGGCATTCGGCGCGAGCGAGTGAGCGGCAGCGGACTGCGCGGAAAGCGCGCACTGAGGCCTGAGCTGGTTCTGGGCTTTCTGACCAACGAAGGAAACAAGTATGACTGTCACTAGGTGAATATACGTAAGTCTGCCGGCGGATCGTTTGGTATCAGCGGGCATGAATGATCTGACGTGGGGAATCGTGGAAGAAATCGAAAATCTAGGGTCGAGGATAGCTAGCAGGTTTTCGACGTCAGTATGCGCGATAAGCACGATAGATTTCGCGAGTTTTACGAAGTCCGTCAATCTGACGATCCTTTTTGCAAATTCAAAGTTGAAGGCTTGAAGGCCGGTGGCGGTCCTAGTCTGCGGCGGCCAACCGAGTTGTGAAGTGTGAGGTCATGTTGTAATGCACAACTATTGAATTCATTAGTTTCCGAACTGTAATATCTGCGATATTTTGGATAGTTGCATGCAAAGAATTGCATTAAGTGTAGAAGTCGCGACCTGATCTGACAGTTACCCGTTTTGGGTGCGCTGGGTTGTCAGATCAGATTCAACTGACCGACTTTCTGGTTCCACACCTCCTTTCCAGCGTGAAGCGTTTGTAGGGGAGTGCGACCGCAACACATCTTACCCT
>NZ_JYNS01000041.1 GCF_000934725.1 Methyloterricola oryzae | reverse complement strand
GAAGAACTCCAGCGCACCTTCGAAACCATCGGTTTGGCCGCGTGAAGTATTACCAAGCGACAACATGTTGGTATTTGTTCATCCGATAGCGCCTACCTGATCTTCTACTGCCCATGGCCTGCTGATACCCCCGAGGGCAACCGTCGGCAGACCGGTTGCCGATTCGGGATTCAAATCCCCCGCAATGGCGCCAGCCATTGGGTCTGCCTTTTCAGGGCGCCAGACTCGACCGTTCCCTGAGCGCTTCATAAAGCTGTGCCGGACCCAGCAGGATATCCCGCAACCCGTTGCGAACCTTCTCTGAATCCAGGGCCTGTTTGCTCATCGTGCTGTGCGCCGCGAAGGCGTCGATGATCGCATTCATCAGCTCGGTCGACAGATCCGGTGAATTGGCGAACTGTTCCTTGGTGTTGTTGGCTGCCTGCTGCACCAGGGTCTGGGACTCCAGCAGCTTGCCCTTGATGACGTTGTTCACATAGACCAGCCGGTCATCTTCGGTCAGATCGCCTTCGAAAAGATCATTGACCTTGGCGATGATCTCGACCAGGTAGGCTTTCTCCTTCTCCCGAACCTCGCCGCGTCCGGCCTCGCCCATCGCGGCCAGCTTTGGCGCTTCGCCCTCGACCGTAAGCTCTCGCTTACCTTGGTTCTTCAGGGTGTGGTGGGTCAGCATGACCTTGGAGAGGTCGATCCCTTCGCGCTCCCGCCCGAACTCCAGCAGCGGAAAAAGCCGCCGGTAGAAGATGAAGCGCTTTTCCACGGCCGTGTTGCCGTAATCGAAGATCTGGGAGAGGAAGGCATACATGCGCTGGAACGCACCCATGTCATGCTTGAAGAGGATCAGCGCGTTCAGCTCGTTCTGCGCCTCTTCTGCAGTCTTGCTGTCGTCTTTGGCTTGGGCTGCTTTCAGCTTTTCTTGCGCCGCTTTGTATCGCTTCAGCAGCCGGGAGACCACGGGCTCAAGCGCGCCGCTCAAGTCGCTTTGCTTGGAATTCGGATCCAGTTCGACCTCGACCACCCGGTTGACCTCGAAGTCGTCGTAATACCCCGTCGCATCCAACTTGCTGCGCAAATCGAACACCAGGTGCGGATCGGTGACGTCCGCCAGTTCGGCGGTATCGTGATAGACCTTGAAGGCATCCAGGATGTCTTGCGGGTCATTCACGAAGTCCACGATATAGGTGGTGTCCTTGCCGGGATAGGCACGGTTGAGGCGGGACAGCGTTTGCACCGCCGTAATGCCTGCCAGCCGCTTGTCCACGTACATGCCGCACAACAGCGGCTGGTCAAAACCCGTCTGGAATTTGTTGGCGACCAGCAGGATTTGATAATCGCCGGTATTGAAGGCTTCGCGGATGTCCTGGCCTTTCAGGTTCGGGTTCATGGTCTTGCTGGTTTCGCTGAACGGGTCGGGGCCGGATTCCTTGTCGCTCACCTCCCCGGAGAACGCCACCAGGGTGCCGATCTTGTAACCCTGTTCCTTGATGTACTTGTCGATGGCCAGCCGCCAGCGCACGGCCTCCAGCCGGCTGCCAACCACCACCATGGCCTTGGCCTGTCCGTTCAGCAACGGGGCGACGTTCTCCCGGAAATGTTCCACCACCACCTGCACCTTCTGGCTGATGTTGTAGGGGTGGAGCCGGACCCAGCGCATGATGCCTTTGAGGGCCTCGCTGCGCTCGACTTCCTTTTCATCAAGCTCCTTGCCATCATGGGCCAGCTTGAAGGCCAGCTTATAGGGCGTGTAGTTCTTCAGCACATCGAGGATGAAGCCTTCCTCGATGGCCTGCCGCATTGAATACACATGGAACGGCGCGGGCAGATTGTCCGGGCCGGCGGGCAAGTCCGGATTGGGCCGGCGCCCGAACAGCTCCAGCGTCTTGGCCTTGGGCGTGGCGGTGAACGCCACATAGCTAATGCCTGTGTCCGCCGCGCGGTTCGCCATTTGCGCGGCCAACAGGTCTTCGGTGCTGACCTCTCCGCCATCGCTCAGTTCCGCCAGTTCTTCCGCCGAGAGCACCGCTTTGAGCTTGGCGGCGGCCTCGCCGGTTTGGGATGAATGAGCTTCATCGGCGATCACCGCGAAGCACTTGCCCTGTGTTGCCGCCAGTTCCTGCACGGCTTTCAGAGCGAAAGGGAAAGTCTGAATGGTACAGACCACGATTTTCTTGCCGCTGGCGAGAGCCGCTGCCAATTCCCCGCTCTTGCTGGCGCCTTCCCCCTTGATGGTGGCCACCACGCCGGCGGTGCGCTCGAAATCGAAAATCGCCTCCTGTAACTGGCTGTCCAGCACGGTGCGGTCCGAGACGACCAGCACCGTGTCGAAGACCTTTTCCTGGATGAGGCTATGCAGATCGGCCATGAAATGGGCTGACCAGGCAATGGAGTTGGTTTTGCCGGACCCGGCGGAATGCTGGATCAGGTATTTGCCGCCCGGCCCCTCGGACAGCAGGGTGGACAGGAGCTTCCGCGTGGCATCGAGTTGGTGAAAACGCGGGAAGATGATCCGCTTGATCTGCTTCTTCTCGTCCTTCTGCGCTACCAGATAGCGGCCGAGAATTTCCAGCCAGGCATCCCGCGCCCAGATGTCTTCCCACAAATAAGCGGTGCGGTGTCCGTGCTCGTTGGGTGGATTGCCGGCCCCGCCCTGATGACCCCGGTTGAAAGGCAGAAATGTCGTTCCAGGCCCCGTCAGCCGGGTGGTCATGTGCACCTCGCTGTTGCTGACGGCGAAGTGGACCAAGGCTCCCCTGGGGAAAGACAGCAGCGGTTCCGGGGTGCCCTGACCTTTCGGGCGTGGTTCGCGGTCGAAGCGGTATTGGTCCACCGCATCCTCGACCGACTGGGTGAAGTCGGATTTCAGCTCGGCCGTAGCCACCGGAATGCCGTTGAGGAACAAGCCAAGGTCAAGCGCATTCTCGTTGTGCAGCGAATAGCGCAGTTGCCGGACCACGCGCAGCCGGTTGGCTTGGTAGCGGGCCAGCAGTTCCTCGTTCATGGCCAGGGCCGGTTTGAACTGGGCCAGCTTGAGGGTTTGATGCAGGCCCAGTAGGTCGATGCCATGCCGCAGCACATCTAGTGTGCCCCGGTCATCCAGGGACTTGCGCAACCGGTCGAGCAACACGGTCTCGGCGCTTGCGCCATGAGACTTTTCCAGGGCCTCCCAGGCCTTGGGCTGGGTTTCCTGGACCCAGGCCAGCACATCCGCCGGAAAAAGCGCCCTAACCCGGTCGTAGTGCGCAGCGTCGCCTTGCGTATAGAGCCAGCCGTGGGCGGCCAGGTGATCGCAGATTTCAGTCTCTAAATTCACTTCCTTGTGCAGGTTGCTCATGCGGCGGCTTCCACGTCCGGATGGTTTTCGACAAGGCCGCGCACGTCGATCTTGCCGGTGACGGCGGCGGATATCAGGGCGGTGCGGCGTTCTTGGAGGAGGGTGATGGCGGTTTGGGCTTCGGCGGTTAGGGTGTCGAGTTTGTCGGTTTCGCGGTCGAGGAACGTGGCTATGCCAATCAATTCTGCAAACGGCGGAAGAGGTAAAGGTATATTTCCCAAATCCTCCATAGAAAGATTTGGCTGTGCCGATTGAACAGAGTTCAACAAAACAGTGCGTCTTACCATGTTAGTATTCAACCAACAGTTAATGTAATTCGATAACCGTTTGTCTTTGGGCCGAATAAAGGAAACAGCTTGGTTGGTATTTGCAGGCAATAACCTAGCGTCCAATACAGCTGCTTTCCCAGTTGTTGCTCCAGCAATAACGACTAAGACATCACCTTCTTGCAAAGCGCTCCTTGATAAGGTTGCGTGTGCTTCTTCTGAAATATAAAACTCAGGTTGATCTGATACTTCTATTTCAGTGATATTTTCGGCTTTAAGGAATCTAATTCCATCAGAAGTAAAATCAGCGCCAATGCTTGTCGGAGTTGTTCCTTTTGAAATTACGGAAGATAGATTTTTAATCCGCTTAACCTCCCAATGCGCCAGCACCTCGCCCAGCCACTCGATGCCGGAATCCTTCAACGGCGCATCGGGGTTGAGACCTTTGGTGACGGCATGGGAAATGACCGCCTGGCGCTTTTCCTTGAGCAGTTCGATAAGCCGCTGCTGCTCGGCAATCAGCGCGTCGATTTTGGCCGTTTCGCGGTCGAGGAAGGCGGTGATGGATTGTTGTTCTAGGAGAGAAGGCAATGGAGTGTAGAACTTATTCAAATCTTCTTGGAAAAGATGCGGAACACCCATGCCCCCTTTGATCCTCTGGATAGTGCTATCCATGTAGGAGCTTTGAAACAGGTAATAAAGAAAAAAGCCGTTTAAGGCTTTATGAGGCGTGATGACAGCAATTGAACTATTTACGGTTGCCGGCCTCGGCAGATAGCGAACTACGTTAACTGTGCCTAGCGTTGAACCATCTTTGGCCAACAGAACGTCGCCTACTCGAAGCTTAATCTCAGGTGATTCATCGTAGCGATATTGATTTATGAAATTGACGTTTTCGAAATCAATATTAACTCCTTTGATATTGGGCGTCGCAAGAAAAACAAATCCATCCTCTACATATTCTTCCGCTTTCAATCCTTTCCAACCCAATCTAGCGCGGACCCAAGATTCAAAGCCAAGACGTGAGATTCCCCAATGCTCCGGCACCTCCCCCAACCACTCCACACCGCTGTCCCTGTAGCTGTCGTATCGAGGGAAGCTCATGCGGCCTCCTGCCAGATGGCTCGCTGTGTCCAGTCTTTTGGAAAATCCATCTCCGCCACGGGGATGCTGTGCTTGTCGATAAGCACCTTGAGACGTGTCCGCCAATGATGATGCCCGGCGATAGTATCCATGCTGTGCAAGAGGATGAGCAACGTGTTGTAGATTTTGCGTGACGCCACTACAAATTCGACAGATAGGTGTTCCGGTTTGGATCGAGGCGCGTTCGGCGTGATGGTGAATTCCCGGTTCCATAGGCGGGAATGATGGGCACAGATATTGCGCACGAGAGAGAGATGATGCAGCCAAGATTGCAGCACTTTTTCATCGACGCCGTAGGTATTGGCTATGGCGCGGCGGGTAGCGATGGGCTTTAAGCTGTTGTACCAGCGCGAGAGTAGTCCCAGCGACATCACTTCGCACACAGCCCAAGCCGGGGGAAGCGGTTCGGCATAGGTCGCCAGGTGATGGCGGATGAAGGTTTCATCCGAACGCCTGACTTCATCGGCCAGTTTGTTGAGATTGCTTTGCCAGAACTTTCCGTCGAACAGCCCGGCGTCCAAATGCGCGTGAGGCCTATGCCGGTGCGCCAACTGATAGGCCCATTGGCTCCGCACCGAAACCTCGATGCGTTCAATGGCATCTAGCACCAGAAGCCGCAATTCCCGATCAAAAATGTAGAGGTCAAGCACATCGCTGAAGCGAGTACCGGGTTTGAATTGATGGGTTGCGTGATCTGTCTCGAACGGCAGCCAATAGGCACCGAGGCGATAGTAGTTAAGATGCTGAAGGTAGAAACGGGCAGTGTCATCATCATCGATGACCATGCCGCGTTGTTTGAGCAAGTCGATCTGTTGATCGTAAGTCGTGGCAGGTTTCCCGAAGGAGCGTTTCATCACCGCCCCCTTGGAAAAAAGTAACCCGCCAGTTTGAGGATATGCTTGCGCACATAGCCTTGGCGGGTTTTGTTGCCAGGAATTATAGGCGGACGATTGCCATTGGCAAGGAAAATCTTGGTATTTTTGATGACCAAGTCTGGGCTGCACGACATCACTTTCATCCCGACAACCCCGCGATCATCGTCAAAATCCGATCGGTGCAGTGCTTAAGATCGGCGTCGATGTCGGCCAGGGAGCGCGGCGGCTCGAACACGTAGAAGTGCCGGTTGAAGGGAATTTCGTAGCCGACCTTGGTTTTGTCGTGATCGATCCAGGCATCGGGCGCATGGGGCAGCACTTCGCGCTGGAAGTAGGTCTCCACGCCTTCTGACAGGGACACATTCTCGGTATCGCGCAGGCTGCTATCCGGCTGCGGCTTGCCCTTCTGTTTGCCCTTCTCGCCGAGGACGATCTTGCCACTCTCGTCGCGCTGCGGGCGCTCGACCGTGATGGTGCGATAGCCGAAGTCGCTGGTCTTGAAGATGCGGGAGATCGGCTTCTTGCCGTCCTTGGCTTCGACGAACTGGCCGAAGAGTCGCGTGATTTCGGCGATATGCTCGTCCGACAGTTCCTTGCGCTTGGAACCCAAGCTCTTGCGCATCTTCTGCCAGAAGCCACTGGCGTCGATCAGCTGCACCAGGCCCTTGCGGTACTCCGGCTTGCGGTTGGAAAGGATCCAGACATAGGTGGAAATGCCGGTGTTGTAGAACATGTCCGTGGGCAGGCCGATGATGGCTTCCAGCAGATCGTTCTCCAGCACATAGCGGCGGATTTCACTTTCGCCGGATCCGGCACCGCCGGTGAACAACGGCGAGCCGTTGAGGACGATGCCGAAGCGGCTGCCGCCGTCCTTCGCCTGACGCATCTTGCTGATGAGATGCAGCAGGAACAGCAACGAGCCGTCGGAGACGCGCGGCAGGCCGGGGCCAAAGCGCCCGTTGTAGCCCTGGCTCTCATGCTCCTTGCGGATTTCCTTCTCGACCTTCTTCCATTCCACGCCAAAGGGCGGATTGGACAGCATGTAATCGAACTTCTTGATCGGGTGGCCGTCGTCCGAGAAGGTGTTGCCGAAAACGATGTTGGCGACATCCTGCCCCTTGATCAGCATGTCCGCCTTGCAGATGGCATAGGACTCCGGGTTGAGCTCCTGCCCGAACATGGTCAGACGGGCGTCGGGGTTGTGCTCCTCGAGATATTCCCCGGCCACGGACAACATGCCGCCGGTGCCGGCCGCCGGATCGTAAATCGTGCGCACGACACCGGGTTTCGCCAGTACCTCGTCATCCTCGATGAACAGCAGGTTGACCATGAGGCGGATCACTTCGCGGGGCGTGAAATGTTCTCCGGCGGTTTCGTTGGAGATTTCGGCAAACTTCCGAATCAGTTCCTCGAACACCAGGCCCATTTGGCTGTTGCTGACGGTGTCCGGGTGCAGGTCGATGTGTGCGAACTTCTCCGCTACCTGATAGAGCAATCCGGCTTTGGCAAGACGGTCGATCTGCGTGTAGAAATCGAAGCGCTCGAAGATGTCACGGACCGCCGGGGAAAAGGCCTGGAGGTAAGAAAACAGGTTCTCCTTGATGTGGTCCTGGTCGCCCATCAGCTTCTTCATGTCGAGGGGCGACGTGTTGCAGAAGCTCTGCCCAGCCTTGCGCAGCAGGAAGGGCTCGGCGTTCAAGCCCAGCTTCAGCTTGTCGGCATGCTCGGCGAGCACGGCGGCCTTGGTGTCTTCCAACACGCAGTCCAGACGGCGCAGCACGGTAAACGGCAGAATGACCTTGCCGTATTCCGACTGCTTGTAGTCGCCCCGCAGCAGATCAGCGACGGACCAGATGAAGGCGGAAAGCGATTGATGGTTCATGCAAGCGTGGTTCCTGAGAAATGACCGGGACGTTTCCTGTCGGTATTGCGGAAATATCGAGCTAAATGCCCGGCAATTGTCACCTATCTTCAGGGTTCAAGTCATCTAGCCGCAGCAGTGCACGCTACCGGAGCCCGATACCTTACCAAACGCAAACCGCTTAGGGATCGTTCGCCCCGAAAAAGCCGGGATACCCAGATAAGTGACCTTTCTGTTCCGCTCATCCTCAGATCTTTTGACGCGCGCACAGGCAACCCTTAATATTCAGACTGTTAGGCGCTATCGGATGAACAAATACCAACATGTTGTCGCTTGGTAATACTTCACGCGGCCAAACCGATGGTTTCGAAGGTGCGCTGGAGTTCTTC
>NZ_JYNS01000040.1 GCF_000934725.1 Methyloterricola oryzae | reverse complement strand
GGCATCAGCGCGCTGATCCGGGATGTGCGCCGGCTGGGCGGGGTGGTGCGGCTGGAACTGGAGCGCAGCGACGGTTCCGGCCTGGTGGAGGCGGAAATGAGCCGTGGGGAATTTCAGGGCAATGGCCTGAACAAGGGCGATGAGGTACTGATTCAGCCCAAGCGGTTGAGGGTGTTCAGCAAGGGAGAATCGGCCGAATCACCGCCTGCACTCTAGCGTGCGACACGGCGCGCTGACTGATGACCTTTGGGCGACACCTAGACGTGTATCCGAGCGATTTGCCATTTCATCGTCCGTAAAGCCGATAAACTGCCAACTCCGTCGGGATTCGCCGAATTGCGGAATCTCGTGGCTGGCGGGCGTAGATCTGAGCATGCTTCTGGGGAAAATCATCGGCCGTCGTGGGAAGATTTCACCTTAGTCGGCGTTTCTATCAACGCCTGCGGATCCGATACCTGTTCCTATTTGGATAAGACCATGAAGGACACCGAGCACCGCGCAAGGTCGGGCTCTGAACGCCCTGATTCGATCTCCCTGGGCGAATCGATTGTCTATTGGCTGAAGCTCGGCTTCATCAGCTTTGGCGGCCCGGCCGGTCAGATTGCGATCATGCACCAGGACCTGGTGGTACGGCGCCGCTGGATTTCCGAGAGCCGTTACCTGCACGCCCTGAATTACTGCATGTTGCTGCCGGGTCCGGAAGCACAGCAACTGGCCACGTATATTGGCTGGCTCATGCATCGGAACTGGGGTGGAATCATCGCAGGTGGCTTGTTCGTCCTGCCGTCACTGTTGATCTTGATAGCCCTTGGTTGGATCTATCTGGCCTTTGGCCAACTACCAGCGGTTGCGGGGGTGTTTTACGGGATCAAGCCGGCGGTCACCGCCATTGTCCTTTTCGCGGCTTACCGCATTGGTATGAGGGCGCTCAAGAACTGGGTTTTGTGGGGCATCGCTGGGCTGGCCTTTCTGGCCATCTTCGTCTTGGATGCGCCGTTTCCCCTTATCGTAGTGGCGGCGGGGTTGCTAGGCGCCCTAGGTGGCAGACTGGCTCCTGAAAAGTTCGCCGTAGGCGGTGGCCATGGCGCATCGAAAAGGTCCTTCGGTCCCGCGTTGATCGATGACGATACCCCCGTGCCACCTCATGCGAGGTTTACCTGGGAACGGTTGGCCAAGGTGGCGGGATTGGGGCTGCTGCTTTGGAGCAGCGTGATTGGGGTGCTATGTGCCCGTTATGGCTGGAACGGCGCCCTGACGCAAATGGCTTGGTTTTTCACCAAGGCAGCCCTTCTGACCTTCGGGGGCGCCTACGCGGTGCTGCCCTATGTCTATCAGGGAGCGGTCGAACATTACCAGTGGCTGACGCCCCAGCAAATGATCGACGGACTGGCCTTAGGTGAGACGACGCCCGGGCCACTCATTATGGTGGTGACGTTCGTGGGCTTTGTGGCAGGCTGGACGCAGCAGGTCTTGGGACAAAACCAGCCGTTTCTGGCGGGTGTCCTGGCGGCGGTCGTGGTGACCTGGTTCACCTTCCTGCCCAGCTTCGTGTTTATCCTGGCCGGTGGGCCTATGGTCGAGTCCACTCATGGCAATCTGAAATTTACCGCGCCCCTGACCGGGATTACAGCCGCCGTGGTCGGCGTGATATGCAATCTCGCGGTGTTCTTCGCCTGGCACACATTCTGGCCACAAGGTTTCGCCGGGCGGTTCGATGCATTCGCCGCATTGCTGGGCCTCGCGGCCCTGCTGGCACTGTTCCGCTGGAAGCTGGGAGTCATTCCGGTGATTGCCGCATCCGGGCTGGCGGGCTTGGCGTTAGTCTTCATCAAACCATTATTGGTCGGATACGCAGTTTGGTAATGATTACCCGGCATAGACCTCTGCCATAGGGGAGCATGACTGCCATGTCTCACAAGCGATTGCCATCGTTGCATTGCACGCGAAATAAACGATGCAGCGTCAGAGCCTCTTCGTCATCACTGTGCGAGGAAGCTGCATTCACCTGAATGATCTACGCTGGGCACGACATTGGGAATGACCACGAGCAGGCGACCTCTGGCGTTTCTTGGTGTAAACGACGGTGTGGCGGCGCACAGCGATGCCGTCGGCTAGCCCATCAGATGCAGCGAATAGGTGTCGAAGAACCAGAGGAGAAAAACCGTGGTCATTGCAATGGACCAACAAACGCCCAGGACATTGCGGCCGCCTCTTCCCCAACCCGGTTCCGTATCCATGATGTGAATGGCCGGCGCGACAGCAGCCAATATTCCCAGCGCGGTCACTTTCCCGATCTCGGGGCCGAAGAAGGAGCCAATGACACCGCTGGCGCAGAGGCCTGCAAGGAATCCGGCGGTGATGCCCAGGCTGCGGTCGTGAAAACGCAATATGTCGCCAATTACGAGGAACATGCCCAGTCCGAAATTGGCGGCCAACCAGGCGTCACCGCTCCCAACTAGGATCACCACGCTGAAAAAGACGCCTGCGATCAAGCCGTTCAGCAGTTTGTTAGTCGCATCGCTAGTTGGAACGTGCGAAGGGCCGTTGGGGCGATTCAAAAGATCGCTGAGTTCGTGCGCAATGCTCATGGTGAATCCGATCGGAGAGGGAGTTGAATTACAAATTTTGCCAGCTGTGGGGTCTGTCGACCCGCCGCAGGAATAAGAGTTCCAAATTCTCGAAATACGCGATGGCAACACTCTCAGTGTAGTGGCTCGACGGCGCACTGCAGCCTCGGTAGCTTGTTCCTCCTGAGCCGGGCTGCTCAATCATGTGGCGAGTGACAATGGCTTCTATACTTGAGTGACCTCATCCGGTGCCTGCCAACTTCGATTGGCAAATTTGGCTTGGAAACTCAGTTGACGCTGCGCGACCACTGGGCTTGCCTCCGGGGTATCCCGAACGATGCGAGGTAAGCCGCTTGAACTTCTCAGTCCGGTATGGAGGGAGAGACATACTGCACCTGGTAGGATTGGCTGCCGGGTATGTAATGCTCGCCCATATCTCGCTGACCTATCTGTCGCCCAACGGAGTTGTTTCGATCATCTGGCCGCCCAGCGGACTTGGATTGGCTGCCATGCTGATGCGGGGGAGAAAGTTATGGCCAGGGGTTTTTATAGGCGCATGCGTCGCCAACGCTTTGGCCGGTAGTTCGGTAGCCGTATCGGCCTGTATCGGAGTTGGCAACACCCTGGAAGCGGTCGTCGGTTATGGCTTGTTGGCCCGTGCTAATTTGCGCGGCTTTTCACTGAGTGCCCCCGCTGACTTTCGAAAACTCGCCCTTGTTGGCGCCTTGAGTGCTTCTACGAGCGCGCTGATCGGAAATTCCGTCTTGTTGAGCGTTGGTTTCCTGAACTGGGAGACCCTGATTGCAAATCTGGCCCGATGGTGGCAGGGAGACTTCCTCGGCATCCTGTTGGTAACCCCGCTTGTCCTGGTCTGGCGTAGGTGGCCTCGTGGCTGGTTCGAACGATCACGGTGGCTTGAGACTTTGTCATTTTTGGGACTTTCTCTGTTCTTCGGCCAAGTCGTCTTCCTGGATTGGTTCCGCCAACCCTTCGGCGTGATAGCGCTCGGCTACTGGATGTTTCTGTTTGCCACGTGGGGTGCTGTGCGATTCGGTCTGCACGGGGCATTACTCGTTGCCACCACGACGGAAATACAGGCGTTATGGGGCTCGACACACGGCAGCGGCTTCTTTGCCAATGACGTCAGTCAGTCGAGCCTGAATAATCTTTGGTTCTATCTGGTCGTACTGACGACACTCAGCTTGACGCTGGCCTTGACCATCCACGCGCGTGAAAAGGCCGAGGCGGAACTGCGCCACAGCGAGGAACGCTACCGTCGGCTGGCGGAAGATTCCAGTGACTGGATCTGGATCATCGATGCAGAAGGAAAGCACATTTATTCCAACGAGCGGGTCAATGAATTGGTGGGAGTTGATCGTGAAGTCTTTTACACGACGGATCCCCTGACTCTCATCCATCCGGAGGATATTCGGCTCTACACCCAGACATTTCAACGAGCCGTTCAGGAGCACAGTGGCTGGCGTGACGTTGAACTGCGCTGGCGAAACCAAAAGGGAGACTACCGGACCGTTGAATCGCGGGCCTCGCCGATGTTGGACCCGGATGGCCGCCTGATAGGCTTTCAGGGGATTGATCGAGACATCACTGAACGGGTGCGCACCGATGCGCAGCTGCGGCTGGCTGCCAGCGTGTTCGCCAACAGCTACGAAGGGATCATCATCGCGGATGCCCAGGATCGCATTGTCGATGTCAACCCGGCCTTCTCCCGCATCACCGGCTATGACCGGGAAGAGGTCATGGACCAGCCCCTTGAACTATTGGTCTCCGGTCGCCACGGACCGGCGTTTTTTGCCGAAATCCGGCAGGCGCTGGCAGAGCATGATTGCTGGCGCGGTGAAATTTGGAACCGTCGCAAGAATGGCGAGGTCTTCGCGGAAATGCTCGCCATTTCCGTCGTGCGCGATCCGGCGGGAAACATCCAGCATTACATCAGCATTTTTTCCGATATCAGCCTGCTTAAGGCGCATGAAGCCGAACTCCAACGCATCGCCTATTACGACACCCTCACCGGGGTTCCCAACAGGCGCTTGTTAGCCGATCGCCTAGGGCAAGCAATGGCCCACGCCCGGCGCACCGGCAGACCGATTGCGGTGGCCTATCTGGATCTGGATGGATTCAAACCCATCAACGACGCCTACGGGCATGCGGCCGGCGACCAACTGCTGATCGAAATCACCGAACGCCTCAAAGGGATACTGCGAGCCGAGGATACCCTGGCGCGCCTTGGCGGCGATGAATTCGTCGTGCTGGTCACGGATCTAGAACAATGTGATGAATGCCACCTGATCCTAGAGCGGGTTTTGCGGGCGGTGAGCGCGCCTGTCCAGGTGAACGATGTCCCGCTGAGCGTTTCCGCCAGTATCGGCGTGACCCTTTACCCGGATGATGATGCCGATGCCGACACACTCCTGCGACATGCCGACCAGGCGATGTATCGAGCCAAAGAAGCGGGTAAGAACCGCTACACCCTGTTTGATGTGGAGCACGACCGACGGATCCAGGAGCACCGTTTCCAACGGGAAAGGCTGCTCGCAGCTCTTTCAAACCAAGAGTTTGTATTGCATTACCAGCCAAAAGTCGATTTGGTGAGCGGCGATGTGATCGGCGCCGAGGCTTTGCTGCGCTGGCAACATCCGGAGCAAGGTCTGCTGCTACCCGGCGCTTTTTTGCACTATCTGAGCGGCGACGATATAGAAATCGCTCTTGGCGAATGGGTCATCGAGGCAGCGCTCGAGCAGATTAAGGTTTGGAATTCCCTTGGCCTGAATTTAATAGTCAGTGTCAATGTCAGCGCCGAACACTTGTTACAGAATGACTTTTCCGAACGGCTTTGCCACATCTTGGCGAAATATCCGGAAGTTTCCCCGAGCGATCTTGAGTTGGAAATCGTGGAAACCGCCGCTCTAGCGGATATTCAGCGCGCGGTGCACGTGCTCGCCCAATGCCGTCAAATCGGCGTGCGCTTCTCGCTGGACGATTTCGGCACGGGCTATTCTTCGCTGACTTATTTTCGGAGCCTGCCGGTCGAGACGCTCAAGGTCGATCAGAGCTTCGTGCGTGACATGCTCGATGATCCGGACGATCTGGGGTTGGTCGAGAGTGTCGTGCGTTTGGCGCATGCCTTCAATCGCTGGGTGGTCGCCGAAGGGGTCGAAACCCTGGAACATGCCGCCATCCTCGTCCGCCTCGGCTGTCGTCGAGCCCAGGGGTTCGGCATCGCCCGCCCGATGCCGCCAGAACATATGCCCGATTGGGTAAGCCACTGGCGTGCCGAATCGCCCTGGCAGCCATTGGCTGGAACTCATCGCGCGCGCGAAGATGTCGTCCTGACGGTAGCCGCGCAGAGCCATCGTCTGTGGATCAAGCAATTGGAGGATTACCTCGACCATCCAGAGCAGGAATTGGCCATGAGCCTGGACAGTCGTCATTGTCGCTTCGGGCGCTGGTATCACGGCAGCGGCTCGATACGCTACGGCACTTACCCCGAGTATCAGGCAATCGATGTGGAACATGAGCGGATTCATAGCCTCGCGTCTGACATCGTCACCCTTGTGAAAGACGGTCAGAGGGACGCCGCCCGCAATCACTTGCCCGCGCTTTACGAAATACGAGATAAACTCCTGATTGCGATCGAAGCACTGGCCGACAAAGTTCGGACGTCCGACGCGTAGGCGTTCCCGCGTTTAGCAAGAGATACGTGCCGATGCTGGCGACGTATCTCAGAGCGATGACCGGCGTCCATCGCAGGTGCGAAGCGAAGGAATACGTGCCCTTGCATTGCCCCATGAGTCCGACGCCTGCCGCCGAACCGATGGCCAGCAGGCTGCCGCCAACGCCCGTCGTCAAGGTGACCAGCAGCCAGTGTTCTTCCTTAATGCTTGGGGCCATGGCTAGGACGGTGTCCATGATGGTGCCATTGTCGATAAGGGCGGAAATCAGGCCGATCAACACGTTGGCCAGGGTTGGTCTGCGGCCCGAACTGTATTGGGATCCGAACGGAACGCTGACTGGGTCGGAACAATTCATCATGGCTGTCACGGCGACCGTTGAGTACGCATTGAGCGAAGGGCCGTACAAGACCCAGATACGGGCCGAGTATCGGTATGACAACTCCACCGGTCGGCAAAGTGGATTTTACGGAGGTGGTGGTATCGATGGGCCTCTGGTGGCAGGGCAGGCCACCTTGCTTCTCGCCGTCCTCATTTCCTACGGTGATCGGTAGCTGCGTGCAATAGTGCCCAAGAGCTATAGATGCCTTGGTTCATCAAGCCTGAGGTGTCGCGAATCGGCCACAAAACCTTACGGCGAGACCGGCCGATAATGGATCATGGACGTTCAGCTTTACCGGCAGTATCGGCCCCATGCGGGCGCTTCGTGCCATTCACAGTTCAACCCGCCCCGCTTGCATCCAGTGTGAGCAGCATCTGCCGCGCTCGTTCGGTCGATTCCTGGTCGCCAAGGCTTATGACGCGCTTGAGGTAGTCGCGGGCACCGGCGCTGTCTCCATGACGGAATGCCAACAGGGCCGCAGCCTGATAGAAAGCTGCTTTTTCCGGTGTGGTGTATGCCTCTCCCTTGGATTCAATGCGCTGCTGCAGACGATCTTTGGCCTGATAGGCGCGGCGCTTGGCGCCAAACACCTCGACTTCCGTATCCGTGTAGATTTCCGCGAGGGCAACCGACAGATTATCGCCCGCATGATGCCCGGCGCGTTCGAGTTCGGTCATGCAGCTCCACAGAAGAACCATCTTGTCGATGCCGAGCAGCCAAGGCCCACGGCGTTCCGCCAATTTGCAGCGGTTAGCGGCGTGCCAGGCTTTTGCTTCTTGGTTATTAGGCTGCTCGCTGACCAAGGGGTCTAGAATTTCACTCGCTTCATCGATGCGGTTATGCTGAAAATAGAGGCGCGCGAGTTCGAGACGGCTGGCAAAGTCGATGTTTCCCTGCAATTCCCGCTGACGCTGCTGCTCTTTAGGAAGCCAGGGAATCTCCGGAAAAGACCTTGAGCAGCCAGTCAACAGGAGGGTAACGGCGATGAGGCATAGAATTGGCTTGATCATAGCGGTTCGAACAGGAGTCAAGACATGACGGGACTGATGACCTGATTGTACGGCGGATCGCGGCCGTTAGCTGCAAGTTTGCGACATTGCCTTTGGCCTCGCTCGCCAGTTGAGCCTGCCGTAGGCTGATCGCCGAATGCAGTTGAACAAAGGGCGAAAGCGCCAAGCTGGAATAGGGGAAGGCCGAGGTCAGGATAAGCCGGATGACAGTATTGGCATATATTTGTAGAAGTTCAGACTTGATCTGACAGAGTTCCTTGCCGCGAGGTGGGGTTACCCGTTTTGATAGAGGTGCGAATCTTCATCGAAACGGCGCGTGAGCGCAGGAGTAACCCCATGAGTAGTCTCAATCAGAATGTCATCCGTCACAAGATCGGTCTGCTGAACCTGGCAACCGAACTCGGCAACGTGTCCAAGGCCTGCAAGGTGATGGGGGTGTCGCGAGACACCTTCTATCGCTACCAGAATGCGGTGGCGGAAGGCGGCCTTGAAG
>NZ_JYNS01000039.1 GCF_000934725.1 Methyloterricola oryzae | reverse complement strand
TTGGCGCTCAATGACATTGAGCACACCAAGACCCGGGCGCGGCATCCACAGACCAATGGCATCTGCGAACGCTTCCATAAAACCCTGTTGCAGGAGTTTTATCAGGTCGCTTTCCGCAAGAAGCTTTATCTCTCCGTGGACGAACTGCAGGCCGACCTGGATGCCTGGATCGAGCACTATAACCAGGAGCGAACCCATCAGGGTAAGATGTGTTGCGGTCGCACTCCCCTACAAACGCTTCACGCTGGAAAGGAGGTGTGGAACCAGAAAGTCGGTCAGTTGAATCTGATCTGACAACCCAGCGCACCCAAAACGGGTAACTGTCAGATCAGGTCGCGACTTCTACAAGTGAACACGTCGTCTGTCATCACCGCCTCATCCTCGGTTCAGGCCGCGTGTCCGCACAGCACCCTGAGGTTCGCTGGGTAAACGCCCTGATGGGTAACCTCAAGACAGCCATTACCGGTACCTATCATGCGTTCAAATTCCGGAAATACGCACACCGCTACCTTGCCGAATTCCAATACCGAATCAATCGCCGGTTCGACTTGCTCGCTATCCTCGCCCAACTCGAAACCGCCGCTATTGCCACTGTGCCCCGACCTGAGCGGGTACTGCGGGGGGTTGCTGAAGTTCGACGCTAATCAGGAAGTACGATGAGTATGTTTTGAATTTTCAATGGAGTACCTCTTGAGATCTACGTGCAATCAAGTGTAAAGGCTTGCGCCCAGTTTTCGAAACGGCGCTGAATTCAAGGCTTGTCGCTACGAAGAATTTAAGAGGAGCGAAGGTTCTTCACCAGCATAAAATCTGAGAGAGTGATTCTGACTGCAAAGCTCGGTTTTATTTTCGAGCGCCGTTTGCCAACGCAAAAAACTGAGCTTCGTCGGGAGTCTCAGGGCGGGTTGGTCAGTCTCTGCGAAATGTTTTGCGGTGTCAAAAATGACGTAGATGTGAGTCAAGGCATTGATTCAAAAATTATAAATGGGTTGATCCAAACCACCAAACCAACCTTTATGAAGACTGCGAGATCTGTAAATTCCATTTAATAAGGCTATGTCTGCATGAATAGTTGAAATTGATTTTCTCGACCGAGCGCGGCCTGCAGAGCGATGAGGGGGGTGTGCTCGCCCCAACGCTCCAGCCAACGGCGCCACCCGAGGTAATTCTCCTGGCATTTGGTGGCGACCCCATGAAACCGCTCCATCCAGTGTTTGAGGCGACTGTCATACGCGTTGATATTTTGGATGTGGAAAACCCCAGCGATCACTCGGATGCCAAAGGAGAGGTTGACCGATCGATGGGTCACGCCGAGTTTGGATGCCACGGCCCGATACACGTCAGCGCCGTCACTGCAAAGAATGACATCTTTCGCCAGGATGGCGCACAGCGGTGGTTCCATGGCGTCGGTGCTCGTTCCGCTCAGCTTGAAATCGGCGGTGGCGCCGGACCGGTCACGCACCACTAAAACGGGCACCTGATCCTTGCCGGTACCCCGGTGACGAATCTGCTTGCCACGTTGACGGGGCGGTCGGTCGAGGCGACGCTGACCCTTGCATGAGTGCGGGAAGAAGGTCTCGTCGGCCTCGACAATGCCCTGCAATTGGCTCGCCTTAGAGGATGCGGGCAAGGTCAAGATGCTCCAGCCACTGCACCGATTCTGGCGCTGGCGCTGTTTCGCCAAGTTCCCGCCGCACTTTCTCGGCCTGGCCCCGGCTGAGATGCGGCAGCTGTTCAAACCACGTCCGAAACTCCGAGGTCTTCATGGCGATATTCTCCCCATCAACGCGTATTCACCCGTTGGACAAGAATTCCGTTTCAACGTTTAACGTCGACAGAGCCAACTGAAAGCTCGATCAATGCGCTCAGCCGTGGAGGCCTCGATACGCGCTTTCATTTAGAGTTCAGCGCAGGACCGTTGCTCGCTTGCTTGCATTCCGGGAACCGACAGCAAGTGAAATGGCGCAATGCTGCCTGATTGCTCGCTGGCTATCCCAGTTCGCATCTTGTCGCGCCATTCGTCCAGGCGATCCCACTCGCACATGCTCAGGCTAAGATCGTAGAACTTCGACGGCTTGTTTGGCCACTCACAAATCAAGTTTTCGCGGCGCGGTGTGCGTCATTCGCGCGGGCACGGTCCCGTGCGGCCATCGGTGCGCTTTGACAGCAAGGTTAACTGTGGTGCCGAGGAGGATCTGACGCTGGAATCTCGTTGGCACTCCGGACAGGTATAGGCTTGGGTGTCCTGGTTGGGTTTATAAGAATATGAGAGAGGCCAGGTTATGGCGACGCGGAAGATACATCCACAAAATCCACAAGTCTGTCGAAAGTCGCTCGGTGTAAGCTGAGGAAAGTTGGGCTTTAGCTCGCGCATGATAAATCTGCCTCTAATATAAATATTGGCTGACCGGGCCGAGTACCGCCTGAATCCATTTAAGACCGATATCTCGTCAGGGTTCGTCGTAATTCTGAAGAAAAAATAGAATTTC
Source organism: Methyloterricola oryzae (assembly GCF_000934725.1). Classification (NCBI taxonomy): domain Bacteria; kingdom Pseudomonadati; phylum Pseudomonadota; class Gammaproteobacteria; order Methylococcales; family Methylococcaceae; genus Methyloterricola; species Methyloterricola oryzae. The sequence goes on along the minus strand of NZ_JYNS01000039.1, from coordinate 6,461 downwards.
GGCTCCGCGTTGGATCATCAGCCTTGGTTTCTCGCGGTCAATACGTGTTGTATTGCGGAAAAGAAATTCAACTGACGATAGGCGACGCATTTATTCCATTTTAATGGGATTTTACAGCTTTGAAACAATGCGCCTCCCTACTCGAAATGTCCAGGAATTAGCAAGAAAAATAAAGCTAGGTCATTCCCGGGAAGCAGCGTATGCTGAACCGGGTATGGAGTGGGGTAGGGGGCAATATCGCCGCGAAGATTCGGAATTTTCGGTGGGTGTGCCGTCTAATTCACGCCACATCCTCGCCTCGACAGCCAGAGCCACAGCCATGAACGGTGAAGCATGCATGGCGATTCGGGTTGGTCGGCGCATCAAGTGCTAACCTCTCCGCTTTCAAATGGACCCTTGCAAGCCGCTCGTTGGGTTGATGGACGAGAAGAGTGATTCCTGCAGGACCACTATCTTCCCTTCGACGAAGATCGTTCCCTCTGGCGATAGACCGGGAGAACGCGGCGCCAGCCGCGAGCGGACCCATCTACAACCATTCACTTAGCTCTTTTTTACGCAAGGAGTTTCCCATGACCAAGAAACTTTATGTTGGCAACCTTAGTTACGCGGTAACGGGCAGTGATCTTGAAGTGATGTTTGCTGCGCATGGCGTGGTGGCATCGGCCAATCTCATCACGGATCACGATACTGGTAGGTCCAAGGGATTCGGTTTCGTGGAGATGAACGACGCCAAGGAAGCGGAGGCCGCGATTGCCGCCTTGCACGGAAAGGATATTGATGGGCGCAATTTGGTTGTAAACGAGGCACGCCCGCGCGAATCGAGAACTGGCAGCTTCAGTGGTGGCGGTTTTGGTAGCGGGCGACGGTACTAAAATTTTATCTGTCGCCTATGAAATCGCAATTATTGGCCCAAGTTGGCGTTTCTTATTTTGACGGTCCAGCGTTCGAAACAAGAATTGGGCACAATACCACCCTGCACGCACACATGAAGCAATTCGTGAGGCTCCATCACGCCGGGAATGAGCGCAGGCCCGACGAGGAGTTCCCGTGGCGCATTCAGTGTGCAGACAGGCCGCTATAAACCAGATGCCTGATTTGAGACCATCCGCGAAGGAAGCAAGCGTGAGGCCAGACATGACATCGGCCCATCCGCGCCCCGGTTCGTCAGTGCGCAGCGGCTACTCACATCGACTCATCGATGCCTGTGCCCACCCTTGCGGCCCTTATCGATGGCGACATAGATGGTGTTTCCCTCGAAATCATGCCCATCCAATCCGACGATAGCGGAGCGAGCCTCATGACCTTCCATGTTCACGGTAGCAATCCCGCGGGCTCGTCCGGTAAATAGATCGCGGCTGAGTTTCAGATCAAATACTTTCCCATAGGCACCAAATATTTGGCCCAGGCTGGTTTCCGTGGTTGTGGGGGGTAAGCCACGCACAAAAAGCGTCAACATAGGTCGGCACTCCTGATTAAATTTGAATAGAGGCGCGCCAAGCATTGCGCGCCCATGAGGCAGGTCAACGCAGACGTGTGACCTGCTCCGGTGAAGCAGATGTTTTGTCTTATAAATTATAAGACGACGACATTTTCAGCCTGCGGCCCTTTTTGACCGCGCGCCTCAGTAAAACTTACCTGCTGCCCTTCCGTCAGAGTCTTGAAGCCCTGGCCCTGAATAGAGCGAAAATGCACGAATAGGTCGTTACCATTTTCGCGTTGAATGAAGCCAAAGCCTTTGCTTTCGTTGAACCACTTAACGGTGCCTGTTTGTACAGTTGACATGCTATATCTCTATTGAAAGTTAGAGGCGCAAAAATGCGCATATCAATCCAATGATCCGGTTCGACCGGCTCTATGGAAAATGAAATGAGTATTGCAGGAAGGCGGACAGTTGGAGCAGGAAGGTATTTGCTAAGAGCAGAAACTACGCAGGCTTGCTAAAGTGGCGCGGACCTCTATACACCGTCACAACGCTACAGCAAAAATGCAAAACAAGCAAACCAATTAATTTGAAAATCCAAAAATACGCTGAACCATTGGGAAATCCGGTCTCGCGCTCGGCCTCATGGGACGGACGGCTTGATGCCAGGATGGTGTCCCGATTCGGGGCGCCTTATTCTCCTCTGCTCGCAGAAAATCCGATGACAGCAGCGGTCTCTGACGCAGCAATACAGTTTTGCAGCGCCAGCAATATCCGACTTCACCGAGGTTTTTTCCCAATTTGCCGCGCTACAGCGTATCATGGACTTACAGGCGCTTAATTTGGCTGGATTAGATTGGCGAGAAGATCGTCAATTCATTCCTTGGGCGCAGCAAGTTTTGAAGTCCGATTCCCGGCCACCTGGCAAGCGGCTGAGTGTGCCCGGCTTTTCACTCAAACCAGACATTACAGAAATGAATCTTACCCCTCAGGGCTCGAAAATTATCGAGGAACTCGCGGCTCGCTATTTTGTCTCGGTGGATGCAGTCACAAGCTTGCTGCAAGCCGTGCTTAATGGTGGAGGCACCATGGCGCAGTTTAGCCATCCCGAATTCGGCGGGTCGGGACAGTGGATGCAAGGAGGCATGACAATGGTCGGTGACATGTTCAACAATTCGCTCAAGGCCAAGGTCGATGGCTTGTGTTCCGAATTGTCCAACCTGTTGGCCACCCAACCCCTGCTTATGCCTGCGCCTCAGCCCCAGTCTTCGAACCTCGGTGGTGTGAGCTTTCTTGCCGCGGGAGCGCATGGGCAGTGGTGGCCGGACGACCTGGGTGTGCCGTCTTCCACCGGTTCACAAAACGACGTGCGTTACGCCGTTTTTCCGTATACCCATCGCCTCGCCATTGAGTTCAACGGGCAGACGACCGTTTACGACACACTGAACCACCAGATCGGCGGTGTCGGACAACAGCAAGGGGGCGATTCGTCCCTCACATTTTCCAGTCAATTCGGAGTGGTGCGGGTGAACGAACTTCCCATCGTCTCGGGACAGGCTCCAACGGCGGCGATTCAAGTCCCTGAGCCATCGCAGGGCCAAGCGAGCGAGGCAGAAAGCGACATCTTTGCCAAGATCGAAAAGCTTGCCGAACTGTGGCAGAAGGGGATTTTGTCCGAGCAGGAATTCGCCAGCAAGAAATCGGAGTTGATGAACCGGTTGTGACTATCCCGTCAAACGACGGCCTGAACTCGCCCGAAACATCATCCACCTCGGCCTTTCAAGGCGTGCACCACCTCCAGGTGGGACACTTCGTGGGTCCAGATATCGAATTTCTCCAGGACGTGTTTGCCGAAAGTCGTGGTCAAGGCCGCGTCGGCCGCGTCCCGACCCCGAGCCATCAATATCCGGCCCACTCGCGGGATGTTGTTGCGCGCGTCGAAGGTATGCCACTGCCCTCCGAGAAACACTTCGAACCACGCGCTGAAGTCCATGGGTGGCACGAGCGGTACGTGAATATCGCCGAGATAGCCGGTCGCATAGCGGGCCGGGATGCCCATGCAACGGCAGAAGGTGATGGCGAGATGGTTAAAGTCCCGGCAGACGCCTCTTTGGTCCAGATAGGTGTCATACGCTGTGCGATCGCAACGGGCGGATTCGTGGGCAAAGGTGATGTGATTGTGTACCCAGTGGCAGATCGCTTGCACACGCGCCCAACCCGCCGGTACCTGTCCAAACAGAGTCCAGGCGACGTCCGACAGCTTTTCAATTTCGCAGTAGCGACTACCCAGCAGGTAAAGCATGGTATCCGTGGGGAGTTCGCGAATGGAGTGCTGCCTGGCACCCGGCGAAAGGATGTCCGGGAGGCCGCCATCTACGACGATGGCGTCATTTTTCAAACGTATACGCCCGCCAGGACAGAATGCGCGTGCGCACTTGTTGCCATAGACGTCGATGAAATCTTCGATGATCATGGGCGGAAAGCTGGTCAAGCGCTCCGGCGTTATCAATGAGGCCGAGCGGCTCGGATGCGTGTAGAGCATCAAGATCATCTCGGTCGGCTGTGGAAAGGAGTAGTCGATTTCAAAGCCGATTCGAATATACATGGTGCTCCGAGTAATAACGGGAATTCATCGCTCAGATAAGGACTTGGGCACGTCGGCTTCCAAGGTTTCTGAGGCGGAGGTGGGACGCGGCCTTGACGGTCGCCTTTCTGCAGATGGGACTCTTGGCTACGCTAAGTCTCCCAGTCGACATCGAGAGATCGCGAAAAGATGCAGGTCGTTATGCAGTTACGGTAACACACCGGATGATTTTTTATCCGTCGCATGCGCACTTGAATAGGGAATGCGTGGCAATTCTGTAATTCCTAAACGTGGCTGCGGGCACGGACGAATGGCCGGTATAAGCGTAGGAATCGCTGGTCAGCGCTCCAAAACTTCAAAGCGTGCCAGGGACGCTTGCAACAATACAATCGCATCAACACGCTGAATCGCCAGTTCAATCCGCCCGAACTCAAGGGGAAGGCCATGACCTACTGTGTAGGTGTTCTACTCAATCAGGGTATCGTCTTCGCATCCGACTCGCGAACCAATGCCGGCGTCGACAACATCGCGAGCTTTTGCAAGATGACCGTGCTGGAACGCCCGGGAGACCGGGTGATCGTCTTGCTGAGTTCGGGCAATCTCGCCGGCACGCAAGCTGTCATCAGCCTGCTGAAACAGGCAGGCGAACTGCAGGATGGAACTCCAACGATCTGGACGGCCAGGACGCTTTTCGACGTTTGCGGCCTGGTGGCGGATGCCGTGCGCGCGGTAGACCGCCGCGACGGTCAGTACCTCACGGACAGCGGTGGATTCAATGCGTCCTTTATCGTGGGTGGCCAGATCAAAGGCGAACCCATGCGGCTGTTCCGCACCTACGCCGAAGGCAACTTCATCGAAGCCGATCTGGAACTCACGACGTATTTTCAAACCGGCGAGGCGAAATACGGGAAACCCATCATCGATCGCGTCATCACGCCGGACACCAGCCTCTCCGATGCAGCGAAATGCGTGCTGGTTTCCTTCGACTCGACCATGCGCAGCAATCTCTCGGTGGGCATGCCCATCGATTTGATTTGTTACCAACGGGATAGTCTGCAAATCCAGATGCGCCGGCGTTTTGCGGAAGGCGACGCCTACTTTACCGAATTGAGCGCGCGCTGGAGCGCGGGCGTCCGGGACGTATTCAGCAGGATGCCGGAACCGGACATGCAAGTGTAAGCACGACCGGCGCTGCAGCGCGTTGGTCAGATGGACGATCTGCTGGTCTTTAGCTGCGAGCATGGCGGTAACCGCATCCCGGCACAATTCCGCCCATTGTTCGGCGCGGAGGCTGACCGGGACTTGCTTCAATCTCATCGCGGCTTCGACCTCGGCGCATTGGCACTAGCCAGAGACTTCGCCCGAGCTTTTGAATCACCGATATTCGCATCCACTGTCAGTCGACTGCTTATCGATCTGAACCGGTCACTCACAAATCCCAGGATTCATTCACCGATGGTCCGCCACGCGCCGAAGGCAGTCCGGCGCCGCATCGAGGAAAGCTACTATTGGCCGTACAGGCGTAGAGTCGAGAAATTCATGCAATCCGGGATAGCAGACGGCCGTCGGATCATCCATATCTCCTGCCACAGCTTTTGTCCCGAACTCGACGGCAAAGTGCGAAATGCCGATATTGGATTGCTATACGATCCGGCCAAAACCCATGAACTTGACTTTTGCAGGCGCTGGCAAGCTTCGCTAAGTGAATACGCGCCAGAACTCAAGGTACGGCGCAATTACCCTTATGCAGGGAAAAACGATGGATTTACCACCCACCTGCGCCGGTGTTTCCCTTCGAATGCCTATATTGGAATTGAACTGGAGGTCAACCAAAGGCATTCCATGAAGGCAAAAGATGACTGGGCCGGATTACGAGGACAACTCGTCGAGTCGCTCCTCACGGTCTTGGCCGGTCCATTTGGACAAACGCGGGTTTCAGGGTGAACTTTGAATCGGTAATTTAAACAATATAAGGTGCGTCGTGAATCGGTCTGAGGGCGGAGTTAAAACGCAACGGAAAAAATTGGATCATGGTGGATACCAACGATTGATTCTATCGAGCCCGACCGATCCCCGGGGTTGATTATTTCGATCTGCCATTTTATATCGATAACGTGTTGCGATTTATGTATTCGCAAGTTATTACTCAGGCCGCAATAAAGCGACTAGGTTACGGAGCTAACTAAGGAAACACCGATTAAATCGCTCCGGTACGAGCCGTGACCCCGTAAAATAGCGGCATGACCAACCAATCTGACGGCCCCTTCGATGATCCAGCAGACCAGCCTTCTTGACCTGGCCCTGCAGTCCAAGAGTCGCGTCACGCGCCGCGAGATGTTTCTGGCCGAAATGGAAAGCGTAGTGCCTTGGGCTGAACTGGTAGCGTTGATCGAACCGGTGTATCCCAAAGGTCAGCGAGGCCGGCCGCCCATTGGCATCGAGCGGATGTTGCGCCTG
>NZ_JYNS01000038.1 GCF_000934725.1 Methyloterricola oryzae | reverse complement strand
TCCGCCGGGTTGAACGGCTGGTTGGGTCGAATGCCGTACATGGGGTCGAAGGGATGGCGCGGCTTGATGCCCTGGCGCAGGAACACGTTCTCCTCCCCGGTGAGCATATAGGACACAGTCACATTCCAGGCCTGGTCGGTGGTGTTGGTCTCGGCGACGTTCACGCTGCGGCCGTTGACCGTGCTCTGGCTGGCCAGGTCCTGGCTGGACAGGGCATATTCGCCCAACAGCTGGAACGGCCCCCAGATCCAGTAGCCCTGGGGATAGACCCGGTAGTGCACCCCGTCCGCCCGCGCGGCATTGGCGTAGCTTCCGGGGAATCGGTCAACGAGCCGCGATGGGTCTTGTACCGCCAGAGGTCTGGTAGGTGGGTGTTCTCAAACCGCAAAAAGGGGTGGGCATCGCCCGCCATCAAGGGCCTGCAAGAGGAGAGCGGATTGGTTTAACGGGAAGGCGAGGACAGATCGAGGCGCACTTTCTCTCGGCGCTCGATTTGCACGACGCGGCCGTCGTGCACGATGATTTCCACCGAGCCGTAACGCAAACCATGCAAGGCCTCCAAAATTCTCTGGACCACATCATGAGGCTGTTCTGGACTGCGTTTAGGAATGTCTGTTGGCATCATCATCGTAAAAATCCGGAAAAACCCCTTGAAGGACAGCTTCGCCGAACTATACCGATGCCAAGACAAGAAGATAAAGAAATAAACGTTAGCCTTTAATTCCATATAGTTATAAAGAATGGCGCTTTTGGCCCATGAGAAAGCGCTGATTAGATCGGATTGCAGCCCAACAAGGATTTTATATGGACGACTTTAAGTGCATGTCTTTATTAGAATTATAATCATGGGTGAGTCATCTCCCTACCTCCCTCGGGATAACAGAATTTTGGCTTATTGCGCGGTCATAAGGAGGAGGACCCGGTTCAATTGACATTACGTACAATCGCGATCCAGACGAGCAAGCTAACACCTGGCATTAACTTTTTAGTTATTTATAAACAACTTTTTATTCTTTCATCGCATGACAAAAGCTGTATAAAGTTTACCCATGGGCTTGCAATCGACCCTATCAAGATAAGAAAATTCAGGGCAGCAAGGGCAGACCTTTAGTGAAATCGTGTCTGTTAGTTGTATGCCCTACGTTTTGACACTGACTCGCTGACAGCTGCTGACCGGAAAACCGGAAGCCAGTACCTCCTTAGTCAAAGGAGGACTGGCTTTTTTTGTGCCCGCGCGTTTTGAAATAACGAGTCAATGGCATGCTAGACGGAAGGTTTTGGCTCATTGATGGTGCCAAAGGTTTAGCTAAGTAGCGAGGCGCCGCGATGTGTAGGAGCCACGAGGAGATTCTGAATGTCATGGTACGAAGATAATTCCCAATCAATTGGGAACACGCCGCTAGTGAAGCTAAACCGCGTCATTGAAGGCAGCAATGCATTGGTGCTTGCAAAAATCGAAGGCCGAAATCCGGCATATTCCGTGAAGTGCCGAATAGGCGCCGCGATGGTCTGGAATGCAGAGAAACAAGGCCTGCTGGGCCCCGGGAAGGAACTTGTGGAGCCAACTAGCGGCAATACAGGCATTGCGCTCGCTTTTGTCGCCGCAGCACGAAACATTCCATTGACCTTAACGATGCCAGAAACCATGAGCCTAGAGCGACGCAAGTTGTTGATCGCTTACGGCGCCAAGCTGGTGTTGACCGAGGGTTCCAAGGGCATGAGTGGTGCGGTTGCCAAAGCGGAGGAAATCGCTGCCTCCGATCCGACGAAATATGTGCTTCTCCAGCAATTTCGAAACCCTGCCAACCCCGCGGTGCATGAGAGGACTACGGGGCCCGAAATCTGGCAAGACACGGGTGGCAAAATCGACATCCTGGTGTCGGGCGTCGGCACGGGTGGGACCATCACAGGTGTGTCTCGTTACATAAAGCGGACCCAAGGTAAGGCAATACTCTCAGTAGCCGTTGAACCCTCCGCTAGCCCAGTACTGACGCAAAAACTTGCCGGGGAGGCACTGAAACCTTCTCCACATAAAATCCAAGGCATTGGTGCTGGCTTTGTCCCCGAGGTGCTTGACTTATCCCTCATTGACTCGGTTGAACAGGTAAGCAACGAGGAGTCCATCCATTACGCGAGACGCTTAGCGCGGGAAGAAGGCATACTCGCTGGCATCTCGTGCGGTGCCGCCGTTGCGGTCGCCGCACGCATCGCCAAGTTGCCGCAGAACGCCGGCAAGACCATCGTCGTCATCCTGCCCGACTCTGGCGAGCGCTACTTGAGCACTGTTTTGTTTGAAGGCGTCTTTGACGCATCTGGACTGGCGGCATGAGTTCGCACGTCGGCCGGAGGGACTCCGAAACCGGGGCCACCGTTTACTGGGACATCGACGCTATTGTGGCGGACCTCCGCACTCTGCGTGTTCGCTCACTCGAAGAACGCCAGCGACGTGATCGACCACCCAAGTTGCCATCCCGTAAGGCGATGTCTGAAATCCTCGATGGATTGAGCGCAGCTCTTTTTCCTAATCGGCTCGGACGACCCGAATTAACTGACGAAGGCATCGACTACTTTGTCGGCCACACCCTTGACGTAACCCTACGAGACCTGATGGAACAGGTTTACCGAGAGCTTCAGTTCTCCGCAGGCCGCGACGCTCTGGCCGAACCTCTCCGCCGCCAAGCGGTCGCCATCACAAGAGACTTCGCCTCCCGCCTACCACGCGTGCGGCAATATCTGGAAAGTGATATTGCAGCCGCGTATCAGGGCGATCCCGCAGCACGCAGCGTGGACGAAGTATTGGTTTGCTATCCGGGCGTCACCGCAATTACCTATCACCGCCTCGCTCACGAACTGCATCTGCTGGGCGCACCGTTGCTGGCTCGGATAATCTCAGAAATTTCTCACTCAACGACCGGTATCGATATTCATCCCGGCGCGGACATAGGCGGAAGCTTCTTTATTGACCATGGTACTGGGGTTGTCATTGGTGAAACGGCCATCATCGGCGAGCGGGTGCGCCTCTATCAGGCTGTCACGCTGGGAGCCAAGCGCTTCCCTGTGGACGACAGTGGCATGCTCGTAAAGGGAAACGCCCGGCATCCCATCGTCGAAGACGATGTGGTGGTTTATGCGGGCGCCACGATTCTAGGGCGCGTAACCATCGGCAAGGGCTCCGTCATCGGAGGCAACGTTTGGCTCACGCGCAGTGTGCCTCCCGGCAGCAATGTGAGCCAGGCGCAAGTCCGCAGCGAGTCGTTCGACGGCGGCGCCGGCATATAAGGAATCTGCAAATACTAAAAACTTGTACCACCACATACCAGCAACCCTATCCAGGAGACGAATGTGAGTACACCCACCAGCCCGCCCAGTGACATTAACTACCGGGGCGCACCCGCCGGTGCCGCTGGCGCCGCAGGCGCCTCGCCTCAAGCCTTTGTGAGTCCAGACAATGCCCCCCAATCGGGAGATCTTCCTTACTTCCTGATTGAATCAGCACGACCCACAACTCCGCATGTCCTGCCGATTCTGAATCTGGCGCCTCTCGGTCTGGAACCGCCTTTGGATTTTACTGTTCCCGCCCTGTATACGGCCGCCGATCCGCGTGGCCTTCCCGCAAGGACCGCCGTGCCCGGACAACATCTGGGATCTACCGCACCGAAAACGCCTGGTTTTGAAGTTGGCGCGCATCCTGGTGCTGGACACATCACGCCGGCCTCTGCGTTCACTCCGCCCAGCGAAGATGCCCTGCGTGCCAGTCCCTCTGTAGGTTCCGGCGCGAGCGGCGCGTCTCTACACCCAGCAGTTGCGGCGGCAGGCGGAACGGGTAGCCAGCCGTATTTCTTGGATGAAGCGGTTCGAGTCGCTGCCCTCACTCCCGCGGCTGAGCCAAGTGCGAAGGCGTTCGCACCCATCCTAGTTCCACTGCCCGTCACAGATGGCGACTGATTCACGCATTCCGATTTCATCGGTCCTGACATAACCACACACCTAGAAAGAAAAGGAGCACTCAATGGCTGAACAAGAAACCACTCAACTGGCGCTTGGCGACGCCGCAGCGCGGCAACTAGCCAATGCGACAAAAACAGTTCCCCAACTGCTGCAGATTACTCCGCGGTGGCTCATTCATCTTTTACCCTGGGTTGGCGTAGAAGCAGGTATCTATCGCCTTAATCGCGTCAAAGACGAATCCCGTGTTTTGACCGCATGCTCGCAGCGTGACGAACGTGATCTGCCTGAGACTTTTGTCGACTACGATGAGCACCCGCGCGAATACTTCCTTAGCGCAGTCACTACGACCGTTGACGTACACACCCGCGTCTCCGACCTCTATAGCAGCCCTCATGACCAGATCCAGCAGCAGTTGAGGCTCGCCATCGAGACCATCAAGGAAAGACAGGAGGACGAACTACTTAACAACCACGAGTATGGGTTGCTCAACAATGTGGTTCCCGAGCAACGTATCCAGACTCGCTCTCATGGCCCGACCCCGGACGACCTGGATGAACTGATCAGCAAGGTATGGAAAGAGCCTGCCTTCTTTCTCGCCCACCCCAAAGCCATCGCGGCTTTCGGGCGTGAAGCAACACGCCGTGGTGTGCCGCCTCCGACCGTCAATCTGTTCGGTTCACCGTTTCTCACCTGGCGCGGTATTCCGCTGATACCGTCAAACAAAATCAAAATCGAGGGTGGCAAAACCAAGATCTTGTTACTGCGCACTGGAGAAAGCCGCCAAGGCGTCGTGGGGCTCTATCAGCCGGGACTTCCGGGCGAGCAAGGACTCGGCCTGTCTGTGAAATTCATGGGCATCAGCCGCAAAGCCATCGCGTCTTACCTCATATCCCTCTATTGCTCGGTGGCAGTTTTGACCGAAGACGCCATCGGCGTTTTGGAAAACGTGGATGTCGATAAATACTATGACTACAAGCCCGAATACCGATAATTTTTTGTCGCCGGAATTCGGAGTCACGACCGGATGGCCTCAGGGCCTTCCGGATCCGACGGTTCTGGCTCGGCTAGCCAACGAGTTCCTCCGGGCCTTGCCGGGCCAGGATGTTCCGGAAGTAGCGAAGAGCAAAAGCGGAATTGCGGATGCGGCTGCTCCTGAAATCGTGGCACCGGAAAATCCCACCGGCCAGATTCCAAGGCCGGCGTTCCCGATAAGGGCGGACGAGCCTTTGTATTTTCTCCGTGACTCAGGCAGCTACAAGACCCTGGCAACTCCGATAAATCCGTTGCCACCGCCTTCCGACCCCTCGTTTGGGTTTGCCGCTCCCTTGCAAGTGGCGAAGGATCCGACGCCACAGCGTATCCCGGCTCAGGAGGCTGGATTGTACTTTCTCGGCGAAAGCCGCTCATTTGCGGCGCAACCCGAAGTACCGGCCGAGGAACCAAGTCGCGAGGCAAATGCTGCAGAGCATACTTCGGCACATCCCACTTTGGACGCCTATGCCATACGCCGCGATTTTCCAATCCTGGAAGAACGCGTACATGGCAGGCGACTCGTATGGCTCGACAACGGCGCGACGACGCAGAAGCCGCAATCCGTCATCGACAGGCTTTCGTACTTTTACGCCCACGAGAACTCCAACATCCACCGCGCTGCCCATGAACTGGCCGCTCGCGCCACGGACGCATACGAGGCCGCGCGCCAGAAAGTGGCACGCTTTCTTAACGCCTCATCGCCTGATGAAATCGTGTTCGTGCGCGGAACCACCGAGGCTATCAACCTGGTGGCCCAGTCCTGGGGACGCCGCCACATAGTTGAAGGCGATGAGATTGTGATCAGTTGGCTGGAACATCACGCGAACATCGTTCCATGGCAGCAACTCTGCGCTGAGACAGGGGCGCGACTCCGCGTGGCACCCGTGGACGATACCGGCCAGATCATGCTGGATGAATACGAGAAATTGTTCAACGCGCGAACCAGGCTAGCAGCCTTCTCTCAGGTGTCCAACGCCCTAGGCACCATCACACCGGTTCGCGAAATGGTGGATATTGCCCATCGCCATGGTGCGCTGGCGCTAGTCGATGGCGCCCAAGCCGTCTCACATCTGCGCGTGGACGTGCAGGCGCTGGACTGCGATTGGTACGTCTTTTCAGGACACAAGGTATTCGGCCCTACCGGGATCGGCGCAGTTTATGGCCGCCTCGACCTGCTCAATGCGACGCCGCCATGGCAAGGGGGCGGAAACATGATCCAGGATGTGACCTTCGAACGGACCATCTACCAACCTGCGCCGGCGCGCTTTGAGGCCGGTACCGGCAACATCGCGGATGCGGTTGGTCTCGGCGCTGCACTGGACTATGTGGAGAAAATCGGCATCGACAATGTAACCCGCTACGAGCACGATTTGCTGCAGTATGCCACGCACGCACTGTATACGGTTCCGGGACTTTGCATTATCGGCACCGCCACGGAAAAGGCTGGTGTGCTGTCTTTCGTTCTTGAAGGCTTCCGCACCGAAGACATTGGCAAGGCACTTAATCAAGAAGGTATCGCTGTGCGCGCTGGACATCATTGCGCTCAACCCATCCTGCGCAGGTTCGGATTAGAGGCTACCGTCAGGGCTTCGCTGGCGTTTTATAACACCTGCGATGATATCGACGCGCTGGTCGCAGCACTTTTGAAGATTCGCGGCGGCGGATCTGGGCTGCAGCACTGAGCCACCTCCGGCAACATGCCATCCTGCGGGCATAGCCCGCAGGCCAGCGTGCCGTGAACCATTCACCTAGATCACACATGTCATCACCTCGTTCAATTGCCATCATTGGCGCTGGCTTCAGCGGGACCCTGGTAGCAAGCCACTTATTGCTACTCGCCAAGTCCCCATTGAATATCCACCTTATCGAACGCACACCAGGTCAGTTTGGACGCGGGGTCGCCTACAGTACCTTCGCGAATTGCCACTTGTTGAACGTCCCAGCTGGAAACATGAGCGCTTTTCCAGACGACAAAGAACACTTTCTTAGATGGGCCAAGCACCGTGAGGGCTGCCTGTTAAACGAACCCTGGGTCCAATCCGTTTCCGCATCTTCATTTCTCCCACGGAAAGCCTACGGGGACTACCTGGCCGACATTCTGGTCAATGCTGAACGGAACGCCGCGCCCGGCGTTCGACTCTTCCGCTACTACGATGAAGCGATAGAATTGACACCCGGAAAACCTCATGCCGCATTGCGCCTTTCACGCGCGGGAACCCTCTACCCCAACAAAGTCATTCTTGCACTTGGCAATTTTCCGCCCGGCGACCCGCAACTTGGAAATTCCGCCTTCTACAGCAGTCACCGCTACTTTGGTAATCCCTGGTCACCCAATGTAATGGCCGGAATCTGGCCAACCAAGGCGTGCCTATTGATCGGCAGTGGTCTGACCATGGTTGACTGGACTATCACGCTCCAGCAGTCCGGATACACCGGCACCATACACTGCATCTCGCGCCGAGGGCTCTGGCCTCACGCGCACCAAGCCAGTAAGCCCGTGCAATCCCCCTTACGCGTGGGCACATCCCTCCTCGATTCACTCCGGCAGCTTCGCCGATCAACTGCTAATTCCCCCGAAAGCTGGCGGGCCCATATCGATGCGCTCAGACCCAACACCCAGGAGCTTTGGAAATCCCTCCCGCTTTCTGAAAAGCGTCAATTCCTTCGACACTTAAGACCTTACTGGGACTGCCACCGCCATCGGCTCGCTCCCGTGGTAGCCGAACACTTGAAGGAAATGAGCAAATCGGGGCGGTTGGTACAGCACATCGGGCGAATACAGAAATATGTGGAAAACGAGAAAGCCGTGAACGTCCAAATATGCCAACGCGGATCGCTCAAATCGTACGATGTCCCGGTCGAAGCCGTAGTCAATTGCTCTGGCTCCGAAACTAATTACCGCAAACTGGAGCGGCCGCTGATACGCGATCTGCTCGTGCGCGGACTGGTCCGCCCTGACCCACTAGAAATTGGACTGGATGTCGATGAGCACGGTGCCTTGATCGATTCGAAAGGAACGCCATCCAGACAAATCTATACTCTTGGTCCTCCGCAAAAGGGCATTCTCTGGGAGACAACCGCGGTGCCGGAACTACGCGGACAAGCCGCACGGCTAGCTGCGCGGCTAATGGCGTAAGATCCTGCGTTAGTTATCCGCTTCAATTTCAGCCATGGCGCAAGATTTTCACGTTTAGATGGCGAAATCGTTGTCCACCTCGTCGAGAAAGGGGACAGGCGCAAATAGCTCGATTATTTCCTCGACTTCTAACTGATCAGACTTAAGGGTGACTGAATCGGCGCTGTTTGGCGGGACGTCGGCGCTCTCCCCCGCTACGCAGATGCAGATCAACCCAGCGAGGTTCAATTGCTCGATGACAACACGCGTGTTGGGCCCAAGGACCGCCGCGTTGATGGATGTGCACGCGTAGCCACGGTCGAAAAGTCGCCGCTCTAATCTGGACGCCGCTTCGAATGCGTCTGCCCCGACGATCCATAGCGCAACTGGCCTCTGACCGTAACGTGCCGCCCGCTCATGAGGCGTGACCGTTCGAGCCTTTTGCAAGTGGTCAGCGGCTCCGGTAATCATGCCGGCACCGACGGTCACGTGGGTCAGGCGGTCTATGACGATGAAGGAACCGGTGCCCTTGCACAGGGCATAGGGATCGAAGGCGATGGGCGCGCTCAGGGCCACCTCGCACAAGCCGATCTCGTTCAGTTTCAGTTGCTGGGCCGGATGGTGCTCCAGGGTGTTCACGTCGATGCGATGGGCGATGCGCGCCACCGAACCGGACACCGTCTTGGTGGTCTGCTTGATGTAGTACTGCCGGCCCGGCGACAGCGCCGCCTCCGCCATCCACACCACATGCGCCATGAAGCGGCTCGCCACCGTGGGTTCATCCTCGGGAGTCACTAGCATGTCGCCGCGGCTGACGTCGATCTCGTCCTCCAGGGTGACGGTGATGGCCTGGGGTGGAAACGCCTCTTCCAGATCGCCGTCCTGGGTGACGATGGCCTTGACCCGGCTGGTCTTGCGCGAGGGCAACGCCATCACCGTATCGCCCGGCTTGAGCACGCCCGCCGCCAGGGTGCCGCTGAATCCGCGGAAGT
>NZ_JYNS01000037.1 GCF_000934725.1 Methyloterricola oryzae | reverse complement strand
GTACCTGCTGCAAGGCTTGTTCGAGAAGCCGGCGCAGGCCAAGAAACAGGTGCAGCAGATCACCGTGATCCAGCCGCCGCCGCCACCACCGCCCCCGCCGCCGGAACAAAAACCGCCGGAGCCAGAGCCTGAGCCCGAGAAGATCGAGGAGCCGGAACCTGAACCAGAACCGGAGCAGCCTGAAGCGGAAGAAGCCCCTCCGAGCGAAGACCTGGGCGTGGATGCCGAGGGCGGCGCCGGCGGCGATGCCTTCGGACTAATGGGCAAGAAGGGCGGTCGCGGCTTGATCGGGGGAGGTGGCGGCAGCGCCATCCTTTGGTATGGCGGGCAGGTTAAGCGCTTGCTGGAGGATCAGTTGCACGAACTATTGGCCGAGACTCCGGCGCGTAAAAGCAGTTACGCGGTCACCCTGGAAATCTGGGTCGGAACTGAGGGACAAGTCAACCGTGTGGAATTGTCCGGGGCCAGTGGCAAGCAGGAGGTCGATCAGGCAATTCGTGCCGCGCTGACCAAGCTTCGAGTAAACATCGGCAAGGCGCCGCCGGGCAACATGCCGCAGCCTTTGCACGTGCGGCTTACCTCGAGAATTTGACGAAACATCCTACAAGATAACTTGACGAGCCAATGAAGATTGCTACTACCACCGCTGCCGCTCTGCTTGCGGGCTCCCTCACCCAGGCCGCGCAGGCCGATGAGCGCGAAGCCACGCTGGTTAACCGAAATACGACCCTGAATTTGATCGAGGCGTTGGTAAAAAAAGGCGTTTTGGATCGCGACAGCGCCGATGCCATGATCAAGGATGCCAAGGCGCAAGCCGTCAAGGAAGCGCGTGAGGAAATCGCCCGCGACGATGCCGCCGCCGCCAAAAGTGACTCGTCTGCAGCGTCCACGGGCAACAAGAAGGGGCAGTCAGTCCACGTGGCCTATGTACCGCAGATCGTCAAAAAGGAGATCAGGGACGAAGTGCGAGCCGAACTACGCGACGAAGTGGTGCGTGAAGTCAAAACCCAGGCGAAGAACGAAAAGTGGGGCATACCGGCCGCGCTTCCGGATTGGGTGAGCCGTATCAAACCCTATTTCGACATGCGACTTCGGTTCGCGGACGAGTTTTATCAGGGCGACAATGCCCAATATTTCGACTGGATGCAAATCAACGAGGACGGAGGCATTTCACAGGCTCTCGCGGACAACCAAGCCTTCTTAAATACCCGGATTGACCGTACGCGCTTTCGCGAGCGCTTCAGGCTGGGCTTTGACGCGCAAATCACAGAGCAGATTAAGGCGGGATTCCGCTTCGCAACCAGTAACCAGTTCAGTCCGGTGTCAAACAATCAGACTCTTGGCAACACGGGGCAGTCATGGGAGTTCGCGATTGATCGGGCCTTCCTGCAATACGACTACGTGGACGGCGATGGGCATGATTGGTTCACCCTGTCGGGAGGTCGAATCGCTAACCCTTGGGTTTCATCGGATGTGGTTTACGACCCTGACCTTAGTTTCGAGGGATTCGCTGGAACGCTTCGATGGCCTTTCAACCAGTCTGACAGCGACGTCAAGACCTATGTCGCACCTAATCCAACGGGCCGGTTCGGGGTCAATATGGGACAACAGAAACCTGATTCGGTTTTTGCCACGGCTGGTGTTTTCCCGATTCAGGAAGTCGACTTTTCAAGTTCCGACAAATGGCTGTTCGGCGGGCAGATCGGGGCGGATTGGCTGGTGTTCGATCAGTCTCGCTTGATCGTGCAAGGCTCCTATTACCATTACAAAAATATCAGCGCGCGGCGTAATGCCTTTGAAAGCCGACAGTATGACTGGACGGCGCCCGAGTTCATGCAAAAGGGCAATTCCCTGGTCGCCATCAACGATGCCAAGAACCAGCCAGCCTGTAACACCGGTTCTCTCGGGGCTCAAAATGTCTGCTTGGTTGGTCTCGCATCCGGCTTTCAGATCTTCAATGCCAGCGTGATGTTTGACTATGCGGACTTCGCGCCCACCCACGTTTTCCTGACCTTCGACTATGCCAAGAATCTAGGATTCGACGAAGAGAAGATATTCCGCCAATTCGGGGACCGTATCGAACCCAAGACCAACGCCTACCAAGTCCGATTGGACATAGGTCGGCCTGATCTCCGGCACTTTGGCGACTGGGGCGCCTACTTCGCCTACCGCTATCTCGAGCGTGATTCGGTCTTGGATGCTTTCACGGATTCTGTCTTCCACGAAGGCGGCACTGACGCCGAGGGTTGGGTGATCGGTGCGACTTATGCTGTGGCTACCAATACCTGGTTCAACCTGCGCTGGTTTAGCACCGATGCGATCGATGGTCCTCCGCTCAGCGTCGACACCCTCACGGTCGATCTAAACGCACGGTTTTGATGGGGGGTGAGGCGTGATCGACAGGCACTTCAGAAACCACGTAGGAACCACCGCGATGCTGGCGGGACTGTGTTTGTTGGCGAATTGCGGCCTCGCGAGTTCAGCTCCCAAGTCTCAGGATGCGGCGACCCAGCAGGTACTGCGGAAGGCTCAGGGGATGTTGCGGCAGCTTAGTCAGGAAAAGGCCATATTGGAGGCTGAGAAGGCCGCGCTTGCGGAACAGGTCAAAAAGCTTGAGGCAACGGTTCGCGAACTGGAGCCTCTCAAGTCCGAGCTCGCCCGTCACAGGACAGCTGCCGATTCGCTGCGCGATGCCAATGGCGCACTTGAGTTGCGGCTTGCGCGCGCCCAACAGCAGGAGGCGAGCTTGTTGCAGCGGCAGAAGGAAATTGTTGGCAAAGCCAAGCTGATTCAAGCCGACAACACGTTACTGTTGAAAGCCGTCGAGGAGCGAGAGGCTTGGATAGGTAAGTGTGGCGACCAGAACCGCGGATTGGTGGCCGCAGGTCGGGAAGTGGTCGAGAAATACCGCGACAAAGGTTTTTGGGATCAGTTGGCCGAGTCGGAACCTTTCACGGGCATCGCGAAGGTCCAGACGGAGAACATAAGCCAATCGTATCGTTACAAGATTGATCAGCTGCAGATGACTCCCTTCGATGCTCGGACGGAAAAAGGTAAACCCACCGAGCAGGAAAAAGGCGACACCGAGGGGGATGACGGCGATGAGTGATGCCGCTCCTCGGGGACACTTTAAGCAGCGTCGAGTGTGTCTATTCGTTTTCTTGGAACTGACGGTGGCCGCGCTGATGTGCCCGGCTTTGGCAGGACAGCCTACCAATGAAGGTGCTCCATCGGCCGTAGAGTCCAATGAAGCGCAGGAAAAGCCACGGTTCGACCTCATGGACCTTCAGGTCGACGGAAATACGGTGTTGGAAACCGAGGAAATCGAGAATGCTGTCTATCGCTTCGTAGGGCCCGGCAAGTCAATCGACGACGTGGAAAAGGCCCGGCAAGCCCTTGAGAGCACCTACCACCAAAAAGGCTATGCCACCGTTCTGGTTGAGATTCCGGAGCAGGACGTCGATGGGGGCATTGTGCGGCTGCAGGTCGTTGAAGGGACCGTCGAGCAGGTCCAGGTTACCGGTTCGCGCTATTACTCCCTCGGCAAGATACGTGAGGCTGTACCAGCCCTGCAGGAGGGACAGGTGCCGCATATGCCAACGGTTGAGGCCCAGATGGCCAAGTTGGCCGAGGAATCCGCCGACCGCAGCGTGACCCCGATTTTTCGAGCCGGTTCCACGCCCGGAAAGATGGAGGTCGAAATGCGAGTCAAGGACCAACTGCCGCTGCATGGAGGCTTGGAGCTCAACGGACGCAATACCGAGTTTACTACCCGCAGCCGGCTGATCGGCTCGCTACGTTACGACAATCTATGGCAGAAGTTTCACAGCGCATCCCTGCAATACCAGGTATCACCGGAAAACAGTGACGAGGTTGAGGTTTGGTCTGGCACTTACGTGATGCCGACTGGGCTTGCAGACACCCGTCTCGCCATGTATGGCATCGGAATCAGCTCGAACACCGATCTGGGGGCTGCGGTGGGCGGGACTTCGGTGGTTGGCACGGGCCTTATCTTTGGCGCGCGGCTGGTCAAACCCCTTCCGGCTGTCACTGATTACATGCACAGCCTGAGCGCCGGATTCGACTATAAAGATTTTGACCAGGGCGTGACTCTCGTGGGACAGGATACCGGCAATACGCCGATCAGCTATGTGCCGTTTACGGTGGCTTACGATGGAACATGGCGGGGAGAAGACCGGGTGACATCGATCAACTTGGGTGGGCATTTCTCCATTCGCGGCTTAGGAAACGATCAGCAGGAATTCGAGGACAAGCGTTTCAAGTCCTCGGCGGCATTCTTCTACTTCACGACAGAATTAAAGCATCAGCAGGCGCTGCCCTATGACCTGCGCTTGCTGGGCAGAGCGTCGGCACAGGTGGCCAATTCGCCCTTGATCAGCAACGAGCAGTTCGCCGTGGGCGGCCCACAAAGCGTGCGTGGCTATCACCAGACCCAACAGCTGGGAGATAACGGCGTCAATCTGTCCCTGGAACTGCAGAGTCCTCGTTTGACGCCAGAGGATTGGACCGTTGTGGAAAACCTCCGCGTGCACGCCTTTTTTGACTGGGCCTATCTGTGGATTCTTGACGCATTACCCTCGACCCCCAGTCACTATCAGCTTGCCGCTACCGGCTTGGGCCTTCGGACGCAAATTCTCCGCCATTTTGTCGGTGAATTTGACTGGGGCTATCCCTTTTACCAGCAGGGCACGGTGGGTGTTGGCGAGAACCGCATCGACTTCCGCTTGGCTTATGAATTCTGATCAATCAACCGAGGAGTGATAAAGATGGCAGCAAAAATCGGGCACGGCGACAGACAGGAGCAGGAGCAACATGAGGCTCTTCTAAAGCATATTGAGCATGCGCTCGCTGGCATGCGATTCGGATCTGTGGAAATAGTCGTGCATGCCGGAAAGGTTATGCAGGTCGAGAGGCGAGATAAATACAGTTGCCCGCCCACGCTATCGACCGATTTCGACTCGCAGTGAGTCGGAGGCTTGGGTTATAAGCTTGTCCCGACAAGTTCTAAGTCGGGAATTTGAAGGCTGGTATAGTCGCTTCAGCCAGTCTTTAGCCAAAGAAATGAAATACCAGGTCGCCGGGGTCAGACTATGAATGACTTGAAAGATCCAGCTAAGTCACAGGCGTCGAATGACGCAGCACGAATCTACGAATTCAGCGATTTTGTTCCTTTGGCGCCAGGCGCTGTTTATGTTCAGGTACGCCATCAACGAACAATCTTCCAGACTGACGGAAGTGTTCGTAAGGAGAGCGTGGGCAAGGAAATTCTATTGGAGCGCATGGTGCGGGCATTTCGCGGCAAAGCATTTCATTCCGCGGGAACCCTGAACGCCTTTTTTGACGACGTCGAACAAGCCAAGTCCTGCGCCAATGCCATCATAGTTCACCATGGCCTGGAGCCGGAGTTGTGCGGTACGCACTTGACGATTTCAGTCGTATCCGAGGATTGAAGCGCAAGTCTCAGGGCCGGGCCAGGTATTCGCTTCCATGTCGCATTCCAGCGTGCTTTTGACCCCTCAACAGTGGGAATGGGTTGCTCAATTGGCACAGGAGTGCAGTCAGGAGCAACTCACTTGGCTAAGCGGGTATCTCGCCGGGGTGGCAGGTGCAAGAGCACAGACTCATGCTAGGCCTGCAACTGTTGCAGTTGAAGAGGCTGGTCTCGTGACCGTCCTATATGGCTCACAAACCGGAAATGCGGAGAAGCTTGCACATGAACTCCAGAGGCGGTTGGTGGGGCACGGACGAAGCGTGCGAGTCGAATCCATGGGCCGCTATAAGTCCGCCCAACTCAAACGCGAACATGTTGTCCTGTTTGTCGTGAGCACCTACGGCGAGGGTGACCCGCCGGATAATGCCAGGGTTCTGCATGAGTTTCTGCTCAGTGCCAAAGCGCCGAATCTCGCCCAACTGCAGTTTGCCGTATTGGCGTTGGGGGATACCAGCTACGAACACTTTTGCAAGACGGGGCGTGATTTCGATGAGCGCTTGGCGGCACTGGGCGCGAAACGACTTTGCGAACGCGTCGAGTGCGATCTCGATTACGAGGAAAGTGCAGAGCGGTGGATGAAGGCGGTGCTTGCGGCGCTGCCGCAACATCAAAGCGCCGTGCCGGAATCTGGGGTATCTGGTCCCCTCGACCATGCCTCGCCGAATTATTCCCGGAAGTGTCCCTTTCATGCCGCCTTGCTTGAAAACCTGTGTCTGAGTGGCAGGGGCTCCAGCAAGGAAGTGCGCCATATTGAACTCTCTCTGGAAGGCTCCGGCCTGCGTTACGAGCCAGGCGACGCCTTGGGAGTGGTTCCACGCAATTGCCCTGACTTGGTCGATGAACTCATTGCCGCGCTTGGGCTGGATGCGGAATCGACAGTGACGGAGCCGGGGGGCAGGGAAGTTAAGCTTCGCGAAGCGCTGGAGCAAGCTTTTGAAATCACGACAGTGACGCGACCTCTCCTCGAGCAATACGCGCATCTCTCCGACGCCTCTGAACTGCGGAAACTGCTGGAGAACGATGGGCGCGCTGATTTGCAACAGTACCTGCGCGCGCGTGATCTGCTCGACGTGGTCAGGGCCTATCCCGTGAAAGGGATAGCGCCATCAGAGTTTGTTGCGCTCCTGCGCAGGCTTCCGCCACGCCTTTACTCCATCGCCTCCAGTTTCAACGCCAGTCCCGATGAAGTGCACCTGACCGTGGCGGCCGTTCGTTATGAGTCGTTAGGGCGGCAACGACAGGGGGTGGCGTCGACCTACCTTGCGGACCGCGTGGCGGACGGCGAGCAGATTCCGGTCTTCATTGAGAGCAATCCCAATTTCAGGCTGCCTAAAGAACCCGGCACCGCGGTCATCATGATCGGGCCTGGAACGGGCGTGGCACCGTTTCGTGCCTTCATGGCGGAGCGCGAGTTCTCCGCGGATACTGGCAAAAACTGGCTGTTTTTTGGAGATCGCCGGTTTCACACCGACTTTCTATACCAGCAGGAATGGCTCGACTACCGGAGCAAGGGCTTGCTTGCTCGCATCGATGTGGCCTTTTCCCGTGACGGGGACGACAAGGTGTATGTCCAGCATCGCATGCGTGAGAACAGTCGGGAACTTTTTGCGTGACTGGAAGAAGGGGCTCATTTCTATGTCTGTGGAGACGCGCAGCGCATGGCGAAGGACGTGCATGAGGCCTTACTGGATGTCGTCGCTCTGGAGTCTGGACGCGATCGCGACGCAGCGGCCGAATATGTTGCCAGCCTGCAAACTGCTGGACGTTATCAGCGAGATATTTATTGAGGCCAATCGCAGTGGAAACTAACATGGCGCCCGGCGAAGATGAGGCCCTCAAGGCAGAAAGCGCTTATCTGCGCGGCACGATCACAGACAGTCTCGCTGATATGGTTACGGGTGCGGTTACCCCTTCCGATGCCAAATTGCTCAAGTTCCATGGAATATATCAGCAGGATGATCGAGACCTGCGAAACGAGCGCCAAAAGCAGAAACTCGAACCTGCTTTCAGTTTTTTGATCCGGTTGCGCATGCCGGGTGGTGTGTGCACACCCAAGCAGTGGCTCCAATTGGATGACCTGGCCCATCGCTATGGACATGGATCGCTGAGGATCACCACACGACAGACTTTCCAGTTTCACGGAGTCATCAAGCGGCATCTGAAGATGACCATCGCGGGAATCAATCATGCCCTGATAAGCACCGTTGCGGCTTGCGGCGACGTGAACCGCAATGTCGTTTGCCACAACAACCCTTATCTGTCACCGCATCACGCCGCACTTTATCGGTTGGCCAGGGAAATCAGTGATCGCTTTTTGCCTGCTACCCAGGCTTATCACGAGATCTGGCTGGATGGAGAGCACATCGTTGGCAATTCCGCTGCCGAAGAGCCCTTCTATGGCCGTACTTACCTTCCGCGTAAATTCAAAATTGGACTGGCGCTGCCGCCTTGGAACGACGTGGACGTGTTTTCCCAGGATCTTGGCTTCATCGCCGTTATCGAGGATGGCGAATTGGTCGGGTTCAATGTTTGCGTGGGCGGTGGAATGGGCATGACTCATGGCGATCTGGGCACGCATCCGCGTGTGGCCGACGTGGTCGGTTACGCTCCGATCAGCCGAATTCTGGAGGTGGCTGAGCAGACCATTGCAATTCAGCGGGATTTCGGGGATCGGATCAATAGGCGGCACGCCCGCTTTAAATACACCATTGAGGACCGGGGAATCGAGTGGTTTCGAAAGGAGTTGTCGACAAGAATGGGGTGGACTCTGGAAGAGCCTCACGAATTTCATTTCGATGGAAATGGTGATCGCTTGGGCTGGGCCAAAGATGCTGACGGTTTCTGGCATCTCACGCTTGGAGTGATGAGCGGACGTCTGCGCGACTCTCCGGAAGTCGAATGGCTTAGCGCCCTCAGAAAGGTCGCCGAGATCCACGAGGGGGATTTCCGGTTAACCACTAACCAGAATCTGATCATCGCTAGGATACACGCACAGCGCAAGCGCAGTATCGAAGCCATTTTGCGCAAACACCGTGTTCCGCTTCCTGATGCCTGGACTGAGGTTCGGCGCCTGGCAATGTCCTGCGTTGCTTTTCCGACCTGTGGCCTGGCCATGGCCGAGAGCGAGCGGTGGCTGCCGTCTTGGGTCGATCGCCTCGAGACGTTGTTGTCCGAGTTTGGTCTGCAGCAGGAACCCATTTCGGTGCGGGTAAGTGGTTGCCCAAATGGCTGCGCTAGGCCATTTCTGGCCGAAATCGGTCTGGTTGGGAAATCGCCGGGGCGCTACAACCTCTATCTGGGCGCCGCCTTCGATGGCTCGCGCCTCAACAGTCTCTACAAGGAAAGCCTAAATGAGGACGAACTGTTGGCTGCACTCAGGCCGATACTCGAACATTATTCGTGCGAGCGCCTGGAGGGCGAACATTTTGGCGACTTCGCGGTCCGCTCCGGCTACGTGCCACCAATTCAAGACTTTCATTCTCCTGCCAAGGCGGCCCAGCCTCGGCTGGAAAGCTGAGAGATGACTATGGCGTTGATGCGAAGTCCAGAATCAGGCCTTTGTTTCCATGCAACCGTGAGACTGCACACCCATGCATAATCAACTTCAGCGTGACCTCAAAGAGCCTTCCGAGACAATTCGGGATCTGCGCTCGACAATGGCGAAGATCGCTTCCGTTAAGGCACTTGGGCTGGCGCGTGTCGGCTCGCCCGAACTAACCCACCTCAAGCAACTGGAAGCGGAGAGCATCCACATCATCCGCGAAGTCGCGGCGGAATTCGAACGGCCGGTGATGCTCTATTCCATCGGCAAGGATTCCGCGGTCATGCTGCATCTGGCGATGAAAGCATTCTACCCCAGCAAGCCGCCATTTCCCTTGATGCACGTGGACACCACCTGGAAATTCCGTGAGATGATCCAGTTCCGCGATCAGCGCGCGGCGGAGCTGGGGCTGGACCTGATCGTGCACATCAATGAGGAGGGCGTGCGCCAGGGTATCGGCCCGTTCACCCACGGCAGCAAGAAGCACACGGACATCATGAAGACCGAGTCGCTGAAGCAGGCCCTGGACAAGTACCGTTTCGACGCCGCGTTCGGCGGGGCGCGCCGCGACGAGGAGAAGTCGCGGGCCAAGGAGCGGGTCTATTCCTTCCGCGACCGCCATCACCGCTGGGATCCCAAGAACCAGCGACCGGAACTGTGGAATGTGTACAACGGCAAGGTCAATCCGGGGGAGAGCATCCGGGTGTTTCCGCTTTCCAACTGGACGGAGTTGGACGTGTGGCAGTACATCTACCTGGAGGACATTCCCATCGTTCCCCTGTATTTCGCCAAGGAGCGGCCGGTGGTCGAGCGCGACGGCGTGCTGATCATGGTGGATGACGAGCGCATGCCCCTGGGGTCGGACGAGAAGCCGCAGATGCGTCTGGTGCGCTTCCGCACCCTGGGCTGCTATCCCTTGACGGGCGCGGTGGAGTCATCGGCAGCGACGCTGCCCGAGATCATTCAGGAGATGCTGCTGACCCGAACCTCGGAGCGTCAGGGCCGCGTCATTGACCATGACTCCACCGGCTCGATGGAAGAAAAGAAGAAGGAAGGGTATTTCTGACCATGTCCCACCAATCCGACTTGATCGAAACCGATATTCACGCCTACCTGGCCCAGCACGAGCGCAAGGAACTGCTGCGCTTTCTCACCTGCGGCAATGTG